>CAYGLH010000003.1:16698-28828 GCA_964350535.1 uncultured Ilumatobacteraceae bacterium | reverse complement strand
ACCGGCGACCTGTTCAACCTCTTCGTCGCCTTCGAGATGATGTTGATGGCGAGCTACGTCCTGCTCACGCTGGGCGGTCGGCCCGACCAGGTCCGCTCGGGGATGAGCTACATCGTCATCTCGCTCGTGGCCTCGACGTTCTTCATCGTCGCACTGGCGATGATCTACGCCGCCACGGGCACGGTGAACATGGCCGAGCTCGCCGAGCGCATGCCGGAGGTGTCCTCGGGCGTCGCCACCGGGTTCTCGCTGCTGCTGATCGGCGTGTTCGGCATCAAGGCGGGCCTGTTCCCGCTGTTCTTCTGGCTGCCCGACAGCTACCCGACCGCGCCGTTCGCGGTCACTGCGGTGTTCGCCGGGTTGCTGACGAAGGTCGGCGTCTACGCCATCATCCGCACCCAGACGCTGCTGTTCCCGATCGATGCACGCCAGGGCACGCTGCTGCTCGTCGCCGCCGGGCTGACGATGATCGTCGGTGTGTTCGGCGCGCTGTCGCAGGACGACATCAAGCGGATGCTGTCGTTCCACATCGTCAGCCACATCGGTTACATGATCATGGGTCTCGCCCTGTTCACGCTCGCCGGCGTCGCCGGCGCGGTCTTCTACACCGTGCACCACATCGTGGTGAAGACCGCGCTGTTCCTCGTCGCCGGCCTCGTCGAGCGGCGGGCCGGCACGGGACGCCTGAGCCAGGTGGGCGGGATGATCCACACGGCGCCGATGATCGCCCTGCTGTTCGCGCTCCCGGCGCTCAGCATCTCGGGGCTCCCACCGTTCAGCGGCTTCGTCGGCAAGTTCGCCCTCGTCGACGCCGGCATCGCGGCGCACCAGTGGGGCATCGTCGTCGTCAGCCTGGCGGTCAGCCTGCTCACCATGTACGTCATGGCCCGGATCTGGAGCGACGTGTTCTGGGGGCGGCCGCAGGACGCCAGCGACGGGGTCGACCGCCCCGACATCCCCGAGTTGCTCGTGGCGACCGACGGCGCCGACGACACCGGCGGCACCGGTTCGCTCGCCCCGACCGCGATCGCACCGCTGATGTGGGCCTCGACCGCCATCGTGGTCACGTTCACGGTGGCGCTGATGGTGTTCGCCGGGCCGCTGTACGATTTCGCCGAACGGGCCGCCGCCGACCTGCTCGACCCGGTGTTCTACGTCACCGCGGTCGTGGAGGACCGGCCGTGAAGTCGCGATTCGCGTTCCCCGCGCTGGCGGTGTGGCTGGTCGTGCTCTGGGTCGCCTTGTGGGGCGACCTGACACTCGGCAACGTGATCGGCGGTGCCCTCGTCGCGGCGTTCGTGCTCAGCGTGGCGCGCACGGCGGGGTCATTACCCGTGCAGCGGATCACCATCCGCCCCGTCGCCGTCCTCGTCTACGCCGTGACGTTCTTCGCCGCCCTCGTCGAGTCGACGGCGACGGTCGTGCGCGAGGTGCTCACGCCGGGTTCGCAGGTCGACCGGGCGATCGTGGCGATCCCGATGCACACCCGCTCGCGCAGCATCATCACGCTCGTCGCCAACTCGATCACCCTCACCCCTGGCACGGCCACGATCGACGAGCACGACAACCCCGACGGCTCGGTCACCCTCTACATCCACGTGCTGCACGTCAAGCACATCGACCACATGCGCACCAGCCTCAGCCGGATCGAGTACCGCGCCGTCAAGGCGTTCGGCACAGCGGACGACATCGCCGCCTGCGAGGCGGCACTCCAGGCGGCCCGGTCCGCGGAGGACGCGACATGACCAACATCGCCCTGGCGATCATCTCGGTCGCCGCGCTGATCTTCACCTACCGCCTGCTGCGCGGGCCGAGCCTGGCCGACCGAGCGATCGCCCTCGACGGCCTGCTCACGGTCGTCGTGCTCGGTGTGCTCGCCGCCGCCGGCGAGACCGGGAGCAGCGTGCTCCTCGCCACCGTGCTCGTGGTGGTGCTCGCCAGCTTCGTGGCGACCAGCGCGGTGGCCCGCTTCATCGAACGGAGAGGACCCTGACATGAGCTCGCACGGTCAACGACGCCCGGTGACGGCGCGGAGGTGGTCGCCGTGAACGCCGTGGGCGGACTGTTCGTCATCGCCGGCGCCCTTCTCGCCCTCGTCGGGGCGATCGGCGTCGTCCGGCTGGAGGACTTCCTCTCTCGCATCCACGCCGCCTCGAAGGCGCCGACGCTCGGGCTGATCCTCGTCGCCACCGGTGTCGCCCTCGAGCTCGGCACGCTCCTGGCGTTCAGCACGCTGACCCTGCTGGTGGGGCTGCAGCTGTTGACGGCGCCCGTCGCCACCCACATGCTCGGGCGTGCCGCCCACGGGCATGTGGAGGTGCACCTCGACGGCGAGGACGAGCTCGCCCGCGACAAGCTGCAGTGGGCTGCGGACGAGGACGCCGACGCGGCGGACCGGGACCCCGAGGGTTCCTAGACCTCGGCGATCTCGACCGAGAGGATCTGCACCTCTTCGGTGGTCTCGCCGCCGTCGCTCCCGGCTGCCTCCATCGCCAGGACGGTGTCGTCGAACCCGGACGTGACCTCGCCGAACAGCGAGTAGCTGGGCGGCAGGGCCGCGCCGTCGTCGCCCGTGATGATGAAGAACTGGCTGCCGTTCGTGTCGGGGCCGCTGTTCGCCATCGCCACCGACCCGATCTGGTACGCGCCCTCCTCGGGGAGCTCGTCGGCGAACTCGTAGCCGGGGCCGCCCGTGCCGGTGCCGGTGGGGTCGCCGCACTGCACGACGAAGTCCGGGATGATCCGGTGGCAGACGGTGTCGTCGAAGTAGTGGTACCCGGCGAGCACGACGAAGTTGTTGACGGTCTCGGGAGCGATCGACGGGTCGAGCGTCATCGTGAACTCGCCCTTGTTGGTGGTGACGGTGGCCTCGTAGGTGGCGTTCACATCGATGCACATCGGCGGCGTGCCGTCGAAGCTCTGCTGCGGCTCGGCCGAACCGTCGGCCGGCGGGCAGTCGGTGGTGCCGGTGGCGGCGTCGTCCGTGGCGACCTCGTCGGTGGAGAACGGTTCGAGCTCGACGGTGTTGCTGTCGTCGTCGTCACCGGAGAACAGGTTCACGGCCCACACCAGGAGGAACACCGCGGCGACCGCGCCGACCACGATGATGCCGATCCGCAGGCCCCGACGGCGCTTGTGCGCGGTCTCGAGCTGCTGCTGGCGCAGCGCCTTGTTGGCCTTCTGACGTTCTCGTTTGGCGGTACCCACGGAGGCCGGAGGATATCGACGAGACCGCCGTGCCGGACCTGCCGCCTGCGTGGGCGGTAGACTGCGCAGCGTGGCAACACTGCGGATGTTCGCCTCGGCCAGGGAGGCGGCCGGGACGGGCAGCGACACGGTGGAGGGAGACACGGTCGCGGCGGTCCTGACCGCGGCTGTCTCGCGCTACGGCGACGACTTCGCCGCCGTGCTCGGCACCTGCCGCGTCTGGCTCAACGGCGAGGCGGTCGACCGCTCCGCTGCGGTCGGCGCCGACGACGAGGTGGCGGTGCTTCCCCCGGTGTCCGGAGGGTGCGGATGAACGCCCTCGACGCGCCGGATCCGTCCACGCTGAGCCTCGACGAGCTCCGTGAGCGGCGCGGCGAGCTACAGCGCGAGGACGACGCCGTCTCCTACGCCCGACGCGTGGCGCAGGCGCGTCTCGACCTCGTCGAACAGGTGCAAGAGCGGCGTGCACGGGCGGCCGGGACGACGCCCGACACCGGCGGCGGCCTCTCCGAGTCCGGCGAGCTGCGCGACGTGCTCGCGCGCCACCTCACCGGCGGCGATGCCCGCCCACCGCGCCCCACCGCCGATCTCAGCGACGAGCCCCCGGCCCGGGAGCTCGAGGAGATCTGTGCCCGCCATGGCATGGGCCGTCTCGACGAGCTCGACGACGATGCACTCGACGCGCTCGGTGACGCGATCCGTGACTTCGAGGCGCGCGCCTCGAGCGACCGCCGCCAGCGCTTCGATCGGCTCGACGCGCTCACCGGCGAGCTCGTCCGCCGCTATCGCGCCAGCCACACCGAGACCTCCTGACGCGGCCGGGCCGGTCCGTGACCCGCGTCTCCGGCGAGCCGTCCGCCGAGCGACGTGGTTAGCCTTGTTCGGGCTGTGCACCGCGTTGCGATGATCTCGCTCCACACGTCGCCGCTCCTGCAACCCGGTTCGGGGGACAGCGGCGGGATGAACGTCTACGTGCGCGAGCTGGGGTCGGCGCTGGCGCACGCCGGTCTCGAGTGCGTCACGTTCACGCGGGTCGACCGTCCGGGTCTCGAGCGTGAGGTCGTCGTCGAGCCGGGCTACCGCGTGGTGCACATCGACGCCGGGCCGCACCAGCTGCCCAAGGAGGCGTTGGCCGACGTCACCGACGAGTTCCGGCGCGGCGTCTTGCGCTGGATCGAGGACAACGACCGGCCCGACGTGATCCACGGCAACTACTGGCTGAGCGGCGTGGTCGGGCACCAGCTCAAACACGATCTCGGCGTCCCGTTCGTGTCGACGTTCCACACCCTCGCCAGGGTGAAGGCCGAGGGCGGCGACCCCGAGCCGGCGTGGCGCGACCGGGCCGAAGCCGAGATCGTCAACTGCACCGATGCGGTGTGCGTGAGCTGCGACGAGGAGGCCGAGCAGTTCACCCGCCTCTACGGCGCCCCCCAGGGCCGCATCGAGATCATCGCGCCGGGTGTCGAGCACGCCTTCTTCGCCCCCGGCGACAAGCTCGGCGCGCGTCACGCGCTCGGCCTCGACCCCGACCGGCCGGTGCTCCTGTTCGTCGGCCGGATCCAGCCGCTCAAGGGTCCGGATGTCGCCATCCGCACACTGGCCGAGCTCGGTCGACCCGATGCGCAGCTGGTGCTGGTCGGCGGCGCCAGCGGTTCGGAGGGGTCGGCCGAGGCGGCCCGGGTCCACGCGCTGGTCGACGAGCTGGATCTCGCCGATCGGGTGCGCTTCGTCGAGCCGCAGCCCCACCACATCCTGTCCACCTACTACCGAGCGGCCGACGTCGTCCTCGTGCCGAGCCGCTCCGAGAGCTTCGGTCTCGTTGCGCTGGAAGCCGCGGCGTGCGGTACCCCGGTGGTGGCGAGCGCGGTCGGCGGCCTGCTCAGCCTCGTGTCGGATCACGAGACCGGCAGGCTGATCGACGGCCGCGACCCGCACGACTACGCCCGGGCGGTCGCCGCGCTGCTCGATGCGCCCGATCGCCGGGCCGAGATGGGCCAGGCTGCGCTCGAGCGGGCGCGCCGCTACACGTGGGGCTTCGCCGCAGCGCGTCTGCGCCGGCTCTACAGCGACCTGACGGTCCGCGAGCTCGTCGACTGCTCGTGAGCACTCGACGACACACTCGGCCGTGCACTCGGCCATGCTGCCCGCACGGTCGCACGGCCGTTCCGCGATGACGTCCCCGCGAGCCCTCACCGAGGAGCAGCTCGACGACCTCGAGGCGCGCATCGACGGGTGGCTCGACGAGCTGGCGGAGGCCTACGAGCACATCGCCGCCGTCGGGCGCAGCGACGACGGCGAGCGCCGCTGGTTCGTACGGATGACCGGCGAGGAGAAGGACATCACCGCGGCGTGGTTGTGGGTCGGACAGCGGACCCTGCGCTACGAGACCTATGTGATGCCCGCTCCCGAGGAGAACGACGCACAGCTCTACGCCCAGCTGTTGCGCCGCAACGACCAACTCGTCGGCGCACACTTCTCGATCGGGGCCGAGGACGCGGTCTTCCTGCGCGGCGAGATCCCGGTGGGCAGCGTCGACCTCGACGCGCTCGACCAGCTCCTCGGCACGCTCTACGCCACCGTCGAGCAGTGCTTTCGGGCGCTCCTGTCGGTCGGCTTCGCCAGCCGCTTCGCGCGCTGACCCGGCGATCTCCTTTCCCCTCCGGTCGTGGTGCTGCCCACTGTGGGCTGTCCGGGCGGGGCCTCGGGGGAGTCGGTCTTCCGATCTCTGCCCGGACATCGATCGCGGCATGTTCGGCCGCCAGCCGGAGTCCGTCGTGAGGAGCCAACCCCGCCGTGCGATCCCACCGTTCGAAGCCGCCCGCCGTCCGTCCGCCCCGTGCAGGAGCACGCTCGCACCGGCTCCGCGCGAGGGCGCTCGTCGCGCTCGTCGGCGTCGTCGCCGTGCTCCCGGCCGCGGCGTCCGCGGCGACGATCGTCGGGGAGTATCGACCCGGCACGCGACAGGAGGTGTTGATCAACGGCTACGCGCTGCGCAGCGGTGCCGGCGCCTTCGCGCTGGACGACGGCGGGACCCTGCGAACGTGCTTCTGCGTGGAGGCCCACACCGATCACTCGGTGCGGCCCGACGCCTACCGGCGGAGCGAGGCTCGTGTCGCCGGTCCCGAGCTCGACGCGCTGTTGTTCCTCCAGCGACGTGGGGTGGCGGGCGTGTCCGGCGACGACCTGGCGGTCGCCACCCAGCTGCTCGGCTACCACTACGCGGGTGCCAAGCGGCGCGGCGGCGGTGCCGTGTGGTCCGACTACACCACCGGCCGGGCGGTCTCGCCGACATCGCCGATCGCCTGGGATGCGTTGCCGGCGCTGACCGCCGCGGCGCCGGTCGGCGTGCGCGTCGGCGGCCGCGATCGCGACGACCTCGAGGCGCTCGTCCTGCGGCTCCACCGATTGGTGCTCGCCAACCGTGGACCGTGGGCGTTGGCACCCGTCGTGTTCGACCGTGACGCGGGCCGGGCGACGGCGGAGCTCACGGGTGCGGGCGGATCGATCTCGATGGGCGGCGTCGGACGGTGGGAGATCGTCGGGCCCGACGGGTCGGTGAGTCGGACCGTGACGGCCGACGCCACGGCCGGCTCGATCGCGATCGACGAGGTGGCGCTGCCCGCCGGTGGGACGCTGCGGCTGAGCGTGGAGGCTCCGGGCCGCCACGTCGAGTTCGCCGGGACGAACGTCCAGCGCTTGGCATGCGCGGAGACGCAGCGGTTGGCACGCCGGATCGACGTCGACCCCCTTCCGGCGAGCGTCCGCATCCGCAAGGCCGTCGACGACGTGGCGGCGATCGACGGGCGCGACCTCGCCGGGTTCTCGTTCGACGTGCTCGGCGCCGGAGACCAACCGGTCGGCACCGTCACGACCGGTGCCGACGGGCTGAGCGACCCGATCGATGTGGCGCCCGGCGACTACGTGGTCCGCGAGGTCGACCGACCGCCCTGGGCGGCGCCCCTGCTCGACGACGGTCCCCACCCTTTCACTGTGGACGCGGGCGGGACCGAGCTCGAGTGGACCTACGTGAACCGCGTGCCCGACGCAGAGCTCGACACGTCGGCGGCGGACGCGGCGGACGGTGACCGCGTCGTGACGCTGCCCGGCACGGTGATCGACCGGGTCGCCTACTCGGGACTGCTCCCGGGGACGCGCTACCGGGCGACCGCCGAGCTCCACGCACTCGGGGCCTCCGACGGCCCGACACCGACCGGACTGCGCGGCACGACGACGTTCGAGCCGACCGCGTCGTCGGGCACCGTCGAGGTCGAGATCGAGGTTCCCGACGACAGCGCGCTCACCGGGAGCGCCGTCGTGTTCCAGACGGTGTCGCTCGTCTCCGACGGGTCCGTCGTCGCCACCCATCACGATCCGACCGCCGCCGACCAGACAGTGCGGTTGGAGCGGCCGGTGGCGTCCACCACGTCCACGTCGACCACCACGACATCCACATCCACGACGGTGGCCGCCACGACGACCTCCACGCTGCCGCCTCCGTCGCCGGCATCGGTCGCCAGCACCCTCACCCCGACCACCACCGCGCCGGTGCCGACGACCACGCCGCCCCTCCCGACGACCGTGCCGCCGCCCGCACCACGACTGCCCCGCTCGGGCGGCGCGCACGTGGTGCAGGGCGCGCTCGCCCTCGCTCTCATGGCGACCGGTGCCGGGCTCGTGCGCTGGTCACGCCGCCGCTGACGCCTCAGCGCCCCAACAGCTCCGATGAGCGGGTGTCCGGCATGGCGTGACTTCGCTCATCTGTGGCGCACGGATATGGGTTGCGATGAGCGGGTGTCCGGCATGGCGTGACTTCGCTCATCGGTGGCGGTCGGGTGTGGGTTGTGATGAGCGGGTTTCCGGGATGGCGTGAGTTGGCTCATCGGTGGCGGGACCGGGTGGGGGAGGGCGATCGCTTTCGGGGGCGGCAGTAGCGTGCGCGAGATGCGCACCACGAGCACTGCGGACCCGTTCGATCTCGTCCTCGTCGGCGGCGGCAACATGGGGTCGGCGCTGCTCGCCGGGATGCTCGCCTCGGGGCACTTCGATGCGGCACGCATCGCCGTCGTCGAGCTCGACGCCGATCGTCGGGCCGAGCTGTCCCGGCGGTTCCCGGCGGTGGCGGTCGAGGCGGAGATGCCGGTGTGCCGCGCCGCGCTGCTGGCGGTCAAGCCGGCCGGCGTCGCCGAGGTGGCGCGGGCGGCCGTCGCCGCCGGCGCAGTGCGGTTGCTGTCGATCGCCGCCGGTGTGCGGTTGGCGACGCTGGTGGCCGCGGCCGGCGACGGCGTGGCGGTGCTGCGGGCGATGCCGAACACGCCGGCGCTCGTCGGCCGTGGCACGGCGGCGCTGTGCGGCGCGCCGGGCGCGACCGACGACGACCTGGACTGGGCCGAGCAGATCCTCGCCGCCGTCGGCATCGTGGAGCGACTCCCCGAGGAGCAGTTCGACCTGTTCACCGGGCTGGCCGGGTCGGGTCCCGCCTACGTCTTCCTCGTCGCCGAGGCCTTGATCGACGTCGCCGTCGCCGAGGGGCTGGCACCCGATCGGGCGGAGCGGATCGTGCAGGAGTTGCTCGTCGGCTCGTCGCTGCTGCTGGCACAGGAGGGCGACCCTGCCGACCTCCGCGCCCGGGTCACGTCGCCCGGCGGTACGACCGCCGCAGGCGTCGGCGTGCTCGAAGATCGCGACGTGCGCGGCCATGTGGCCGCCGCCGTCCGGGCCGCCGCGGCCCGCGGCCGCGAGCTCGGGTAGGCGCCGTGGGTGACGTTCCGGCCCCCTCCGGGGCGGTTGCCCACTACCACCATTTTCGAGATTTTTGCTGTTTCACTTTTCACAGCGCACTTTGTCACCTATCGTGACCGATGTAGCGACGCACTCGCCCCGAGAGGGGTGAGCAGCGCCCGACAGAGCTGGTGCCATCGGGGGGTTGGCACCGGCTCTTGTCGCGTCTGGGGGTCGATTCGTCGGTAGGTTCCTCGCGCGATGGGACGCCGCTACGACACGATCTCGATGCTCACCGACTACGGCACGAGCGACGAGTTCGTCGGGGTCGTGAAGGCGGTGATCCGCGACCTCGCGCCGCACACCACGGTGATCGACCTGACCCACGGCATCGCGCCGTTCGACGTCCGCGGCGGTTCGCTGGCGCTCGCCCGCAGCATCGGGTACGTGCCGTCCGGCGTGATCCTCGGCGTCGTCGATCCCGGTGTCGGCACCAGCCGCCGGGCGGTCGCCATCGAGGTCGCCGACGGCGAGGGCGTGCTCGTCGGTCCCGACAACGGGCTCCTCGCACCCGCCGTGGCGATGGTCGGTGGTGCCGGTCGGGCGGTCGAGCTCGACGACCCGCAGTACCACCTCCCCCAGGTGGCCGGCGCCACCTTCGCAGGTCGCGACATCTTCGCCCCGGCGGCGGCACACCTCTGCAACGGGGTCGACCTCGCCGACCTCGGCAGCGAGATCGACGTGGACCTGCTGATGCCCGGCGTCGTCCCGCTGCCGCAGGGCGACGCGACGAAGGTGATCGCGCAGATCCTCTGGATCGACCGCTTCGGCAACGCCCAGCTGAACGTCGGTCCCGACGACGTGCCCGCGGCGTGGGGCGACACGATCGCCATCCGGGCGAGCGCTCCTGCCGATCCGACCGGTGGCACCACGCGGCATGCCACGCGGGCCACGACCTTCGCTCAGCTCGGCCGCGGCGCGATCGGTCTGGTGGTCGACTCCGCCGGCCTGCTGGCGATCGCACTCGACCAGCGGTCGGCCGCCGACGAGCTCGGCCTCGCCGCCGGCGACCAGGTGACGCTGTCCCCGGCGACCGACGACGCCGACGACGGTCCGACCCAGCCGGTCACCCTGCGGAACCGGTAGCCGGCCGTCATCCCGACGTCGAACCGTGTCGCCGAGATCCCGAGCTGCCGAGGTCCCGGGCCGCCGAGATCCCGTGTCGGCCGAGATCGCGAGTCCGCCGACGTCGATAGCCTGAGCGTCGATGCGCCCGGCGACCACCCTCACCCTCGTGCTCCTGCTGGCGGCGATCCTGATCGCCGGCATCATCTCGCTGGCGACGATCTGACGATCCGACGAGCAGGTCGGGGGTACGCTCCGACCGTCATCGCCACTCACGTATTGGGGAATCCGTGAACCTCGCCTCCATCATCGACGACCACCCGGCCGACCGGCTCGCGCTGATCAGCCGCGGTCGCCCCACCACCTACGGTGCCCTGCGCGACCAGGTCGATCACCTGCGGGGTGGGTTCGCGTCGCTCGGGGTCGGCGACGGCGACCGGATCGCGATCCTGGGCAGCAACAGCCGCAACTTCGCCATCTCGTACTTCGCGGCGCTCGGGCTCGGAGCGGTCGCCGTCCCGCTCAACCCGCTCAGCCCGGCGCTCGAGATCCAGTCGCAGATCGCGGAGGTCGAGGCGAAGGTGGTGGTGATCGAGAAGCTCAGCGCGCCGACGTGGGACAACGTCGACCGCTCCGCCGTGCCGAGCGTCGAGCACGTCGTGACCAACCACGAAGCCGAGCACGACGGCATGGTCCGCATCGACGACCTCCTCGCCGTCGACCCCGTCGACCGCATCGACGTCGAACCCGACCACCTCGCCGCGCTGATGTTCACGAGCGGCACCGGCGGCGCACCTCGGGCGGCGATGCTCACCCACGACAACCTCCTGGCGAGCATCGACCAGACGCTGGTCTCCGGCGACCGGCTCCGACCCGACGACCTCGTGTTCGGCGTGCTCCCGCTGTTCCACATCTTCGGGCTCAACGTCGTGCTGGCGATGACCCTCAAGGTCGGGGCGGCGGTCGTGCTCGTGCAGCGCTTCGACCCGATCACCGCCGCCGACTCGATCCGCGAGCGCAAGGTCACCGTGGTGCCCGGCGTGCCGGCCATGTGGTCGGCACTGGCCGGGTTCGACGAGCTGCCGGCCGACACCTTCGCGTCGGTGCGGCTCGCGCTGTCCGGTGCGGCGAAGCTCCCCCTGTCGGTGGCGGAGCGCTTCGAGCAGCGCTTCGGCATCCCGATCGCCGAGGGGTACGGGCTCACCGAGGCGTCGCCCACGGTCACCACGTCGGCGGGCATCGAGCCACGTCGCGGCTCGGTCGGGCGCACGGTCCCCGGCGTCGAGATCCGTCTCGTCAACGCCAACGGTGAAGCGCTCGTCGGCGACGTCGGCGAGATCTTCGTGCGCGGTCGGAACGTGTTCCAGGGCTACTACCGCGACGACGACGCGACCGCCGCCACGATGAGCGACGGCTGGCTGCGCACCGGCGACATGGGCATGGCCGACGACGACGGCTACCTCTATCTCGTCGATCGGAGCAAGGACCTCATCATCGTCTCGGGGTTCAACGTGTACCCCGGTGAGGTCGAGGACGTGCTGACCAGTCATCCCGACGTGGTCGAAGCCGGCGTGGTCGGTGTGCCGCACCCGCACACCGGCGAAGCGGTGCGCGCCTTCGTCGTGCTCGCCGACGGGGTCGATGTGGACGAAGATGCGCTGATCGAGTTCTGCCGCGACCACCTCGCCCGCTACAAGTGCCCGAGCAAGGTGCTCGTCACCGCCGAGCTGCCGCGCAACGCCGGCGGCAAGCTCATCCGCCGCCTGCTCGTCCCCGGCCTCTCCATCAGTTGAGGCACAGGGAACGGCCCCAGCCGGCCTGTCCCGCCGCGGAACCCCGTGACCAGTTTGTGAAAGTGTGCACGAGCGCCGTAGCGTGGGATCGCCATGCCAGGACAGCGCTCACGACGACGGATCCCCGAAGCGACGGTCGCTCGCCTCCCGGTGTACCTCCGGCTCCTGAGCGAGCAGTTCGAGGCGGGCACCCAGAACATCTCCTCCGACGAGCTCGCCGAGCTCGCCGGCGTGAACGCGGCGAAGGTCCGCAAAGACCTCAGCTACCTCGGTAGCTACGGCACGCG
>CAYGLH010000003.1:0-16688 GCA_964350535.1 uncultured Ilumatobacteraceae bacterium | reverse complement strand
CAACCTCGGGCAGGCGCTCGCCGGCTACGGCGGCTTCACCGAGCGCGGGTTCCCCGTCGGTGGGATCGTCGACATCGACGAGCGCAAGATCGGCATGGTCGTGGCCGGCACCCGGGTGCGCAACGCCACCGAGATCCCGCAGCTCGTGCAGGCCCGGGGCATCTCGATCGGGGTGATCGCCACGCCGGGCGCGGCCGCCCAGGACGCCGCCGACGCGCTGGTCGCGGCCGGCGTCACGAGCATCCTCAACTTCGCCGCGAGTGTGATCTCGGTGCCTCACGGGATCAGCGTCCGCAAGGTCGATCTCGCCGTCGAACTGCAGATCCTCAGCTACCACGAGCAGCGCAAGCTCAATGCGGCCAAGTCGCGCGGTCTGCACGCGGTCGCCGGGGAGCGCGGCAGGGGAGCGAGCGCCTAGGCTCGGCCCTGCGATGTCCATCCTCGTCATCGGCGTCAACCACCGGAGTGGGCCCCTCGATCTGCTCGAGCGCGTCAACATCCCGGTCGATCGGCTCGGCAAGACCGTCGCCGGGCTCGCCCTGCGCGACAACGTCCGCGAGGCGGTGGTCCTGTCCACCTGCAACCGCACCGAGGTGTACGTCGTCGCCGAGCTGTTCCACGGCGCCTACGCCGACGTCCGCGACTTCCTGTGTGAGCTCGGCGACCTCGGCGTCGACCAGCTCACCCCGCACCTCTACAGCCAGCACGACGACGCCGCCGTGCGACACCTCTTCGAGGTCGCCGCCGGGCTCGACTCGGCGGTTCTCGGCGAGAGCGAGATCCTCGGCCAGGTGCGCGGCGCCTGGGAGGTCGCGCAGGGCGAGGGCGCCGCGGGTGCGACGCTCAACCTGCTGTTCCGCTCCGCCGTCGAGACCGGCAAGCGGGCGCGCACGGAGACCGCCATCGGTCGTGGCACCGCATCGGTCAGCCACGCGGCGGTCGAGATGGCGACCGACACGCTCGGGTCGCTCGACGGCAAGCGCGTCCTCGTCGTCGGCGCCGGCTCGATGGGTGAAGGTGTCGCCGTCGCCCTCCACCGCGCCGGCGGCGCGGGGATCCTGGTCGCCAACCGCTCGCCCGAGCGGGGACACGCCCTTGCCGATCGCGTCGGTGGCGTGGCGATCGGGTTCGATCGACTCGTCGACGCCATCGGTTCGGTCGACGTGATCGTCACCGGCACGGGCGCCAGCGGCGCCGTCGTCACGGAGGAGCTGGTGCGCACGGCCCGAGGCAGCTCGGGCTCGTCGCGGCCGCTGTTCGTCGTCGACATCGGGTTGCCGCGCGACGTCGAGCCGGCCGTCGCCGATCTCCACGGCGTCACGGTGCTCGATCTCGACGACCTGCGCGACTGGGCCGATCGTGGCCTGTCGCACCGTGCCGCCGAGGCCGAGCGGGTGCGCACGATCGTCGGACAGGAGGTCGAGAACTTCGGCCTCGCGTCCACGGCACGGCAGGCTGCGCCGCTCGTGGCGTCGATGCGCGACGCCGCCGAACGGGTCCGTGCCGCCGAGCTGCAGCGCTACGAGGCGAAGCTCGCCGAGCTCGACCCGTCGCAGAGCGAGGCGGTCGCCGCCTTGACCAAGGCGATCGTCAACAAGCTGCTCCACGAGCCGTCGGTGCGGTTGCGCGCCCAGGCCGGCACCCCGCGCGGCGAGCGGAACGCCGCGGCGGTCCGCGACCTGTTCGACATCGGCTGACCGGTCGTGGGTGCGCTCCGACTGGCCACCCGTGGCTCCGCGCAAGCCACCGCGCAGGCCACCGCCGTCGCCGCCGCCGTCGAGCGGGCGACCGGGCGGGCGGTCGAGCTGGAGCTGGTCGAGACGATGGGCGACGCCCGTCAGGACGTCCCGCTGCACACGATCGGTGGGCAGGGCGTGTTCGTCAAGGAGGTGCAGCGGGCGGTGCTCGACGGGCGCGCCGACTTCGCGGTGCACTCCGCCAAGGACCTGACCTCGACGCCCGAGCCGGGCCTGACGATCGCCGCGTTCACCGCCCGCCGTTCGCCGCAGGACGCGCTGATCGGGGCCTCGCTCGACGAGCTGGCGCCGGGTGCCGTCGTGGCCACCGGGTCGGTGCGGCGGCGGGCACAGTTGCGCGCCGCCCGTCCCGACCTCGACTTCACCGAGTTGCGGGGGAACATCGGGACCCGGCTGTCGAAGATCCCGCCGGGCGGAGCGATCGTGATGGCCGTGGCCGCGCTCGAGATCCTGGAGCGGACCGACGTCGTCGCCGAACGCCTCCCCGTCGATCGCTTCGTGCCGGCGGTGGGCCAGGGCTGCGTCGCCGTCGAGTGCCGCGACGATGCCGACGAGGTGATCGCGGTCCTCGCCGGTGTCGACGACGCGACGACACGGCGAGCGGTCGAGATCGAGCGGGCCTTCCTCGCCGAGCTGGGCAGCGGGTGCTCGCTCCCGGTCGGCGCCCACGTGGAGGGTGGGCTGCTGCGCACCTTCCTCGCCGCCGACGGCGATGCGCCTGGGTACGCCCGTGAGGAGATCGAACTGACGGGACTCACAGGGTCGGCGGCGACCGACGCGGACCTCGCCGCGGCCCGAGCGGCGGCGCACGCCGCCCGGCGCGCCGTGGGGTGACCTGGTGCCGGATCGCACGCTCGCCGGCCTGCGCGTCGTCGTGACGCGCGAGCACCTGGAGCCGCTGGGCGCAGCGTTGCGCGCTCGTGGCGCCGAACCGGTGCACCTGCCGTCCATCGCCGTCGCCGACCCGGACGACGGCGGAGCGGAGCTCGCCCACCACCTGGCGCGGCTCGACGACTACGACTGGCTCGTCGTGACCTCGCCGAACGGTGCCGATCGCGTCGGTGCCGCGGCGGCCGGTCGCCGGGTGCGGCTCGCCGCGGTGGGCTCCTCCACCGAGGCGAGCCTCGCCGCGCGCTGCGGTCGCGGCGTGGACGTGGTGCCCGACGTGCAGCGCGCCGACCAACTCGGGGCGGCGATGCTCGAGGCGCTCGGGCCTCCCCCCGTTCGCGTGCTCGTCGCCCAGGCCGATCGCGCCGGATCGCGCCTCACCGACGCGCTGCGTGCGGCCGGTCACGACGTCACCACGGTCACCGCCTACCGCACCATCACGACGCCGCCCGATCTCACCGCCCTCGACGAGCGTCCCGCCGATGCGCTGTTGCTCGCCAGCGGTTCGGCCGCCGCGGCCTGGAGCGAAGCGCTCCGCGAGCGGCGGGCGGGAACGACGGCGCGACCGGAGGAGACGGGCCGCGACCGGATCACGCCCCCGCTCGTGGTGGCGATCGGCCCGTCGACCGCCGACGCCGCCCGCACCCTGGGGCTCGAGGTGAGCGCGGTGGCGCACGACCACTCGCTGGCCGGTCTGGTCGCCGCGCTGGAGTCCGTCGCCGACCCCCGACGTCGGGGATCTGCCGGATCCTGAGGGACGGCGGGAACCGCCGCTGACCTGGACCGTTCCACCTTCGGGCGGTCGATCTGCCAGAATCGCGAACCCGGACAGCCGACGGCGAGGAAGTGGTGGCCCGACAGACGACGACACGATGGGGCATCTGCGCGATCGCAGGTGTCGCGCTCAGCGCGCTGACCGTCGGCATCGGCGCGCCCGCCGTCGCGCGCTCGTCCGCACCAGCCCAGGTGGAGCTGCGCACCGGCGACGGAACCCTCCCCGAGGGGTTGCTCGGCGCGCGGCCGACGCTGTCCGGCGACGGACGGTTCGTGGCCTTCGAGAGCAGTGTGCCCGACGGGTCCGACGACGGGCGACGGCTCACCGTCTTCCTCGTCGACCGGATCGACGCATCGGCGACCGAGCTCGCCCCGGTGCCCGACGGTCTGCGCCCGGGCGACACGGTCGCCCCGGTGCTGTCGGGCGACGGCTGCACCCTGGTGGCCGTCACCGAGCTCGCTCACGATCGCTTCCGCGACGACGACACCGGCACTCGCTGGGACGTGTACCGCACCCGGCTGCCGCACTGCGGTGGCACGGTCGGCGACTGGGAGCTCGTGTCCAGCCGCGCCGACGAGTCGGGCGTGGCGCGCGACGACGTCATCCCCGATCGTCCGGCGGTCGACCGGGCCGGGACGGTGATCGGCTACACCCATCCGGCGACCCGGCTCGACGGCGTCGAAGGTGCTGACGCACACGAGCTCACCGCCGTGTCCGTCGTCGACCTGACCGTCCCGGTCGGGGCCGAGGGCCACACCGCGTTCGCTCCAGGTCTGCCGGTCGTTGCGCCGAACACGTCGTTCGCCCACGGCGGGCTCGACCAGCCTGCGTTGTCCGCCGACGGGCGGTACCTCGCGTTCCGCTCCGACGCCACCTCCGACCAGGCGGTCGCCGAGTGGCACTCGGGTCCGGCGCCCGGCGCTGCGGCCACCGGCCAGGTGTACGTCTGGGACCGCACCGAGCCCGACCCGTTCCGAGCGGTGGCGCTCGTGTCGGCCACGCCCGACGGGCAGCCGGCGGGTGCCGGTGCCGCGAGCCCGACGCTGTCGCGCGACGGGCGCGTCGTCGCGTTCACGTCGCGCGACCAGGGGCTCGCCGCGGCGGACTTCTCGCCCTGCGCTGATCGCTGCCCGACCCAGGTCTACCGGGTCGACCGCGACGCCGACGGCGACGGCGAGATCGACGAGGACGGCGATCGCCGCACCTCCATCGTCAGCGCCCGCACGGTCGACGGTCGGCTCGAGGCGGGCACCTCGTCGTCGAGCGCGCCGGCGATCGATGCCTCCGGCCAGATCGTCGCCTTCGTCTCCCGAGCAGCCAACCTCGACCCGCTCGTCCAGCCCTCGGTGACCGAGGACGGCTACGGCGACATCTTCGTCGCCGACGTGGCGACCGGCGACCTGCGCCGGGTGCGCGACGACGAGGTGTCGACCCGGCCGGTGCGCGGCCGCCACGGAGCACCGCAGCTCAGCGACACGGCCCGCGCCCTCGTCTTCGACACGGCCGCGCCATCCGAGCTCGGACCCGACGGCGCGCCGACCGACGCCGGTGCGCGCCACGTCGTGGCACAGACCGCGGCCCCCCGGCTCGCGCTCCCCGACGCCGACCTCGGCACGACCCTGGTCGGCCTGCAGAGCGACGAGTGGTACCTCGCAGTGGTCAACGACGGCCCGTCGGCGTTCCGTCCGGCATCCGTGTCGATCGGCGATGCGCACTTCACGATCAATCCCGACGGCTCGACGTGCCTGCTCGACATCGTCGTCCCGCCGGGCGGTGACTGCGTGATCAAGCTGGCGTTCACACCGACCCAGCGCACGGCGTACACCACCACGCTCACGGTCGCCGAGGAGGGGTACGGTGCCGTCTCCGTGTCGGCCGTCGTGTCGGGCGCGGGCGGCGAGCCCGCACTGCGCGCCACCCCGGCCGGCGCCGATCTCGGCACCGTCGACGTCGGGTCGACGTCCGACCCGTTCGTGTTCGACATCGCCAACGTCTCGCCGTTCGCCACGGCCGTGGGCAGCGTCGGGATCAGCGGTGCGCATCGCGACGACTTCACGATCGTCAGCAACAGCTGTGCCGATCGTCCGCTGAACCCGAACGCCACCTGTGCGATCGGGGTCACCTTCACCCCCGGCGCGGCCGAGCGGCGCACCGCCCTGCTCGAGATCACCACGCCGCACGGCCAGTACACCTCGGCGCTGCTCAGCGCGGTCGGCCGGTTCGAGCCGTCGCTGGCGGTGTTCACCGACGACGTGATCGCCGGACGCGAGGTGGTCGCCATCGGCACGGGCTATCGGCCGAACATCGACGTCACGCTGGCACTCGGCGACGGCGACGAGGTCACGGTCACCACCAATTACGAGGGCGGGTTCATGGTGTGGGTGCCGGTCGACCCGAACGCCTCGGCCGGGCCGGCGAGCCTCACCGCTGATTCTCCGGACGGCCCGTCCGTGTCCCCGCCGGTCGAGGTGGTGCCGCAATCGACGCCGATGATCCGGATGCCGGGCTTCGGCCTGGGCTGAGCTGCGGGCCCTCGGGCGTCAGACCTCGTCGACATCGCGGGCGGTGCCGCCGATGTTGATCGAGTTGTTGCACGTGGTGCGGGCGGGATCGGCGATCACGTCGCAGCGCACCGAGAAGGTGATGTTGTCGCCCGGCTGGAGCCGCAGCGGTGTGATGCTCGGTTCGAACAGCTGACCGCGGATGTTGGCCAGCGACCAGAAGTACACGACCTCGCCGTTGACCGCCAGCGAGGCCACACCGTCGTCGTTGAACGGGTTCTCGATGCGCACGTCGGTCATGTCGAACAACTGGCCGTCCGGGATGGTCCGCGAGTCGGACACCGTCTGGGTGAGGGGTGCGCCGACCGTGAGGCGGAAGAACGTCGGCTCGCCCACCGGCACGGTGATCTCGGGTGACTGCGCACCCTCGCTCGTCGCGTCGTCGGACGTTGCCGGGACCAGATCGTCGGCGGTGCCCGGTACGGTGCCGGCCCCGTCGGTCGCGCCATCCGCATCGGTGGCGACGGCTCCGTCGGCCAGTTCTGCGACGCGCTCGTCGACCGCGTCGTCGGCGGCGTCGCGGATCTCGGGGCGGACGACACCGAACCACGCCAGCACTGCGCCACCGGCGATGGCAGCCAGCAGCAGCAGGCGGCCGACCACGGCGCCCGACAGCGTCGGGGGCTGGACGAGGGAGAAGTTGCCCACCGCCGGCCGGACGCCCTGCTGTTCGGCGTGCACCTCGAACTCGAGCGTGCGGGTCGAGCGGCGGAAGACGCCGTGCTTGGCGCGGGCGCGCAGCTGGACGAGGGTGTTGCTGCCGGGCGCGACGCCGACCGCAGGCGGGTCGAACGAGCCGTCGATCCGCCCGGAAGCGTCGACCAGCCGGAGTCGACAACTCGCCAGTCCGTTGCCGCGGTTGTCGACCATGAACTCGTAGGTGGTCCTGCGCCGAGCCCGCTGCACCGGTTGGAGCGCGAGGATCCGCCGGTCTTCGAACGTCGCGACGTCGATGCTCGTCTCGACGGCGACGTCGGTGTCGGGCTCATCGGCCGGGATGATCCGCACGCCGAGCGTCGTCGGGCCGGCCGTGGTGGTGGGCAGCAGCGGCGGTTCGACCTCGATCGTGACGTTCTTGCGGTCGCCGGCGGCGAGCGTCACGTTCGGGTGCTGGATCCGCAGCCAGCTGGCACGGGCGCCGGTGGGCAGGATGGAGTAGGTCTCGATCCCGGGACCGAGGTTGTGCACGGTGAGGGTGATGCTGAGGGTGGAGCCGGGCGCGACGGAGATCTCATCGGTCGCGAACCACGCCTGCACAGACACGTCCGGGCACGATACTGCCTGCTCCCCGGGGTGGCCGGTCACCGCAGGGTGCGGCGCGGTCACGGCCAGTAGGCTCGACGGACGTGGCCGAGACCGACCGCACGATCCGCCCGCGACGCCTCCGGCGCACCGCCGCGATCCGTGACCTGATCGCCGAGACACACCTCGGGGTCGAGGACCTGATCGCGCCGCTGTTCGTGCGCGAGGGCATCGACGAGCCGCAGCCGATCGCCTCGTTGCCCGGCGTGGTGCAGCACACCAGCGACACCGTCCGCGACGAGGTCCGCAAGCTGCGCGACCTCGGGGTGCGGGCGGTGCTCCTGTTCGGTGTGCCCGCGCACAAGGATCCGGTCGGCAGCGGCGCGTACGACCCCGACGGCATCGTGCAACGAGCGCTCGGCGATTTGCGCGACGACCTCGGCGACGAGATCGCCGTGATGGCCGACCTGTGCGTCGACGAGTACACCGACCACGGTCACTGCGGCATCGTCGGGGCCGACGGCCACGTCGACAACGATGCGACGCTCGAGATCTATGCGAAGGCGGCGGTCGCCCAGGCCCGCGCCGGCGCGCACGTCGTCGCACCGAGCGGCATGATGGACGGGCAGGTCCGGGCGATCCGGCGGGCGCTCGACGACGACGGACACCCCGACGTCGCGATCATGGCCTACTCGGCGAAGTACGCCAGCGCCCTGTACGGGCCGTTCCGCGACGCCGTCGACGTCACGATCGTCGGGGGCGGTGACCGCAAGGGCTACCAGCAGGACTGGCGCAACGCCCGCGAGGCGCGCCGTGAGATCGACCTCGACCTGGCGGAGGGGGCCGACATCGTGATGGTCAAGCCGGCGCTCGCCTACCTCGACGTGATCGCCGACACCGCCGGCCGCGTCGACGTCCCGGTGGCCGCCTACCACGTCAGTGGCGAGTACTCGATGATCCACGCCGCGGCCGAGCGCGGATGGATCGACGGCGATGCCGTCGCCCTCGAGCACCTCACGGCGATCAAACGGGCCGGCGCCGACATGATCCTGACCTACTTCACCCGCTGGTTCGCCGAGCGCTGATCGCGTGATGCGCACCTCGTCCCCACCGGCCGCGCTCGACGGCATCGCCCCCTGCGACCACGACGCCTGCGCCGCCGCGGGCTGCACCCCGACGCTGTGCGTCGGATCGGGCATGCCGTCGAACAGGGAACTGTTCCAACGCTCCGAGCGGGCGATCCCGGGCGGGGTCAACAGCTCGATCCGCGCCTTCAAGGCGGTCGGTGGCGAGCCGTACGTGGTGGCGACGGCGCGCGGTGCCACGATCACCGACGTCGAGGGCACCACCTACTACGACCTGGTGCAGAGCTACGGCGCGGTCATCCTCGGCCACGCCCACCCCGCGGTCACCGCTGCCGTGCAGTCCGCCGCAGAGGGCGGCACCTCCTACGGCGCGCCGACCCCGCGCGAGATGAAGCTGGCCGAGGCGATCGGCGACCGCGTGCCGAGTTGCGAGCGGGTGCGGTTGATGAACTCCGGGACCGAGGCGACGAGCACGGCCATCCGGCTGGCCCGAGGCGTGACCGGTCGCGACCGCATCGTCACCTTCGCCGGGAACTTCCATGGCGCGACCGATGCACTGCTCGTGGCGGGCGGGAGCGGTGTCGCGACGCTCGGACTGCCGGGCACCGCCGGTGTGCCGAACGCGGCGGTCTCGGAGACGATGGTCGTCCCCTACAACGAGGTGCCACACCTCACCGACGAGGTGGCGGCCGTGATCGTCGAGCCCGTCGCCGCCAACATGGGTGTGGTGGCACCGGTCGACGGGTTCTTGGCGGGCCTGCGCGCCGAGTGCGACCGCGTCGGCGCACTGTTGATCTTCGACGAGGTGATCACCGGGTTCCGCCTCGGTGCGGGCGGAGCGCAGGCGAAGTACGACGTGCGGCCGGACATCACCTGCTTCGGCAAGGTCATCGGCGGCGGACTTCCGATCGGCGCCATCGGCGGCCGCGCCGAGGTGATGGAGCAGTTGTCGCCCCTCGGTCCGGTGTTCCACGCCGGCACGCTCTCGGGCAACCCGATCGCCACCGCGGCCGGGCTCGCCGCGCTCGACCTGCTCGACGGTGACCTGTACATCGAGCTGATGGCGCGAGCCCGGAGGTTCGCGGCGCTGATGCGCGACGCCTGCGCATCGTCCGGCTTCGCAGCGAGCTTCCCGGTGGTGGGAACGCTCGTCGGCATCGTGTGCGGCGACGACGCGGGCATCGTGCGCAACTTCGACGACGCCAAGCGCACCGACGAGGCCGCCTACTCGGCGTTCTTCCAGGCGATGCTCGCCGAGGGGGTGGCGATGGCCCCGGGCGCGTACGAGGCGATCTTCGTCGGGCTGGCCCACGACGACGCCGTGATCGACGCCATCGCGGGCGCTGCCGAGCGCGCTGCCCTCACCGCCGCCACCGCATTGGCCGCGGCGCGCTGACAACGGCGCCCGGCGGCGCCGTACACTGACCGGCCGATCTCCCATGCCTGTCCCGCCCACCCTCCGGCGCGTCGGGCTGGTCCTCGCCGTGGGCGTCGGCGCGGTCGGCCTGGCGTCGTCCCACACCGCAGGAGCACACGTGCCTGCGACCGTCACGCACGCCCCGGCACCTCAGGGCGTCCCCGCCGTGCTGCCCGTCTCGTCGCCGGCCGTCGCGCCCGACCAGAGCGAACCGCTCGACTTCGACGACGAGCTCGTCATCGCCGTCGACCCGCCGCCCGACGCGCACGACCATGATCACGGTCACGACCATGATCACGGCCACGACGACGACGCCAGCCATGGTCTCGGGGACGTGCTCGAGCCCGCGGCGCGGAGTGCGACGCCCGCCGCCGAGGAGCTGGTGACGAGCGCGCTGGCGCCCGCGCCGTCGACGAGCGGGCGCGTCGCCGTGTGCGACGACGGCGTCAGCGGCCCGCGCATCCAGGTGCTGTACGTGCCGCTGAGCGGCGGTGCCGACCGCTACCAGGCCGTACTCGGCACGCTGCGCCAATCGATCGCCTTCGCCGACGCGACGGTGAACGAGAGCTCGCCCGGTCGCGAGATGCACCTCCGCCTGGTGCACGGCCCGAACTGCATCCTCGACATCGACCGCATCGCTCCGCCGTCGTCCGTGCGGACGCTCGACCAGGCGCTCACGTATCTCCAGAACCACTCGGGCCTGCAGCGCTCGGGGCGGAAGTACATCGCTCTGGTCGACGAGGCTCCGACCGGTGGGGTGTGCGGGCTCGCCGCGCACTACACCGACGAGTCCCCGGGCGGCGGCAACCTCAACAACGGCGTCGAGCCGACCCACGCGGTCGTCGGGGCGGGCTGCTGGAACGTCGCGTACGACAAGAGCAACTCGAACGCGATCGGGTCGGTCCACGAGATCTTCCACATGCTCGGCGGCGTCAACCACGGGGCCCCGAACGCCGGCAACGGCGCGCACTGCACCGACGAGTACGACCTGATGTGCTACGGCTCGAACCTCACGTACGACAACGGCTGCGGGCCCAACCAGCCGGGGCGGCTCACCGATCCCAACAACTTCCTGCTCGACTGCAACGACGACGACTACTTCGATCCGACCCGACCGACGTCGGGCTACCTGGCGAGCAACTGGAACACCGCCGAGAGCGACTTCCTGTACGGCAACGAGGGCGACTACTTCACCGCCCTCACCGACCCGCAGCGGGCATACGACAGCCGGCAGACCAACCGGCCGCTCACCACGGCGGGCGTGTGGATCCCGCTGTCGATCTCGCCGAACAACCCGACCAGCAGACAGTCGGCGACGATCCCGTGGGATGCGACCAGCGTCGTGCTCAACGTCACCACCGAGCGGGCGACCAAGTACGGCTTCGTCACGGTCTGGCCGAACGGCTACGACCGACCGTTGGCGTCGAGCCTCAACGTGGTGCCCGGCGACACGATCGCCAACCAGGTCACCGTGAAGCTCGGCGGCGGTGGATCGCTCTACGGCAGTGGCGTCGTCGCGCTCCGGGTCAACACGGGCAGCGTGCACGTGGTCGTCGACGTCGTCGGCTACTACCGCAAGGTCCGGCCTCAGCAGGCGTCGTCGTACGACCCGGTCACCCCGTACCGCCTGGTGTCGAGCCGCGATGCCATCGGGCCGTACCGCACGCCGTGGGGCCAGCGCCAGACGCGCACGGTGCAGGTCGCCGGGACCGGTGGTGGCGGCGGGGTGCCGTCGTCGGCCACCGCCGTCGTCATGAACGTCACCGCGCTCCGGGCGACCCGGAGCTCGTATCTCAGCGTCACCCCGCACCGCAACGCCCACGAGGTCTCCAGCGTCAACTTCGAGCCCGGGAACCCGATCCCCAACCAGGTCACCGTGGGCCTCGTCGACGGCAAGATCGACGTGTACAACCACGCCGGGTCGGCCGACGTGATCCTCGACGTCGTCGGGTACTACGCGCCCGGCCAGCAGGTCACCGGCGGGACGTTCGTGCCGGTCACCAACCAACGCATCCTCGATTCCCGCCCGGACCAGCGCGTCGGCGCGCTCGGGACATGGGGCGCGCGCCAGGTGCAGCGGTTGAAGATCGGCGGTGTGGGCGTCGTCCCCGCCGACGCCACGGGCGTCGTCCTCAACGTCACGGGAGTGCGCCAGACGCGCGACACGTACGTGAGCCTCTACCCGGCCAACGCCGGCCGGCCGATCGTCTCCAACCTCAACCTCGGCGGCGGAGGCCTGGCGCGTCCGAACGCCGTGACCGTCGGGCTCGGTGCCGGCGGCAGCGTCGACATCTACAACCACGCGGGGAACGTCGACGTCGTCATCGATGTGGTCGGGTACTTCCGCTGACGTGTGGCCGGCGCGAGGGTGCCGGTCCAGTGCGCTCGTCGCTCGGTACGGTGGGACGGCGTGAGGCAGTTGCTCTCGCTCCGATTCCTGGCGGCGATCGCCGCGCTGGCCGCGATCGCCCTCGTGCTCAACGCCCTGCTGATCGACGACGAGCCCCTGGAAGCGGTGATCGAGCCCGGGGTCACCGAGCGATCGATCGACCTCATCGCACCGATCTTCGCGCTCGACCGTTCCACGGACTTCGGGATCGACCAGCTCGGTGTCACCAGCGGCTACATGGACATCATCCTCGACGGCGAGCGGTCGCTCCGCATCGCTCCGGGCACACTCGGCGAGATCACCTGCACCGAGCTCGACGCGATCAACCGCTGCGCGCTCTTCGCCGACCTCCTCGACGACGGCGTGATCTGGTTCGCCGTGCTGCCGCAGACCGCCGACGGCACGGTCGAGCTCGGCGGCATCGTCGACCTCGACGACGGCGACGCGGTGTTCGAGCAGGGCTGGCGGATCCCGTACCCGCCCGTGATCGAGCGTGCCTGCAACGACGCCGACATCGCCAGCTTCGGCGACTTCCTCGACGACTACGGCGAGGACAGCATCACCACGATCGATCTCACCCTGGGCGAGGTGTCCTTCGCCCGCTGCGCCGAGCATGCCGAGGGTGCCCCCACCACGACGACCACGACGATCCCGCCGCTGGGCGAGCTGCCCGACGCCCCGATCGACCCCGACGCCCAGACCGAGACACCCGAGGGCTGACCCGGATCGTCGCGGTCGGTCGTTGCGGCCGGCTCAGCCGGACGCCGCGACGATCTGCTCGGCGGCGGCGAGGCCGCTGAGGTACGCCGCCTCGATGCGCGGGCCGGCGAAGGCATCACCGCACACGATGATCCGGCCGTCGGCGGTGCTCCACGAGGGCTCCGGCCACACGCGGCGCGGCGTGGCGAATCGCCACCGCTTCACCTGGTGCTCGACCACCGCAGCATCGCTGAGCCACGGGCGGGCGGCCTCGAGCAGCCGGTCGGCCGCCGCACTCCGGTCGAGCGCCCAGTGCTCGTCGCTCCACGCGGGCCCGGCATGGAACGTCAACGCCGGCACCTGGCTCACGCCCTTCGATCGGTTGTCCCCGATGAAGCTGAACGTGGCATCGGGGTGCTGGCGGCCGCCCGAGGCACCGATCGCCACCGGGCGGTCGAGCACGGCGAGGAGCGCGACCGTGCGGTCGTAGTCGTCGTGGAACGGGTGCTCGGTCAACTCGAGCTCGGCGCTCAGCACGAGCGAGTAGGCCTGCGGCAGTGGCGTGCTGACGACGACGTGGTCGCAGCCGCGGATGACACCGTCGTCGCTCATCACCGCGACCGGTGATCCGGTGTCGTGATGGTCGAGGAACAGCCGGAACGCCATCGTCCCGTACTCCACCGTGCTCGTCGCCGCGAGGTCCTTGGCCAGCGTGTTCATCCCGGCGGTCGCCGCATAGCGCGGGTACCCGTCGCCGTCGCCGAACCCGTGGTTCCAGACGTGGACGAGGTCGCGATGCATCCACTGGCGCACCTGCGAGTCGAACCCGTCCGTGCGCACCGTGAAGAACTGGGCGCCGTGGTCGAACGTCGCGCCGTCGATGCGACGGGTGGCCATGCGTCCGCCGGGCCCGCTCGCGCGCTCGAGCACCATGACGTCGCATCCCGCGGACGCCAGTGCACGTGCGGCGGTGAGCCCGGACAGTCCTGCACCGACGATGACGACCCGGCGAGGTGTGCTGCCGCGGGTGGCCGCCGCCATCAGACGACGAGATCGGCGACGACGTCGGTGGCAGGGATCCCCTCCACCCGACGCCGGTGGGCGCGCTCGGCCCGGCCGAGGAAGTCGAGCAGGCAGCGGTTGAAGGCGCCGGCGTGCTCGATCATCAGCCCGTGGGCGGCGCCGCTGATCACGACGAGCTCGGCCGTCGGGATCCGCTCGGCGAGGTCTTCGCTGTCGCCACGCGGGGTGAGGATGTCCTGGTTGCCGACGATCACCATCGTCGGCACCTCGATCTCGGACAGCCGGTCGGCGAGTGCCGTGTCGACGTTGATGATGGCGTCGCACTGCGCGGCGAACGCGTGGGCCGGCCGGCCGAACGCCAGCGGTCCGAGCCATCCGATGGCGGGCATCAGCCGGCGGAACGAGCGGGGTCCGATCATCCAGCGCGCCGCATCCTGGGCCATCGTGCCGATGCCCCGTTCGACGGCGGTGTCGCGCCACTCGGCGAGCAGTTCCTTGCGCCACGGGTGGTGCGTCCCGGCGGTGCAGGCGAGCGTGAGCGAGCGGATCCGATCGGGGTGGGTGACACCGACGAGCTGCGCGATCGCCCCGCCCATCGAGGCCCCGACCACGTGGGCGGTGTCGATGCCTGCGTGATCGAGCACGCGGATCGCGTCGTCGGCCATCTGCTCGAGCGAGTACTCGCCGTGCGGCTTGTCGCTGCGGCCCGCGCCGCGGTTGTCGAGGGCGACCGCCCGATAGATCGGCGCCGTGGCCAGGCGTTGGAGGTCCCAGCCGTGCTTGTCCATGCCGAGGCCCTGGATGAACAGCACCGGCGGCGCACCGGGTCGTCCGGTGACGCGGTAATGGATGCGGGCGCCGTCGCTGGCGCGGACGTAGGTCATCGGCCGTCTCCGATCACGCCGGGCACCGGGATCAGTGGCTTCCCAGGCCGCTCATCGGGAGCCAGTCGAGTGGCGTCCCCGTGTTGATGTCGCCCATCTCGTCGAGCAGTGATGCGATCCGCTCCTGGATCGCATCGGCGAGCTCGAGCTCGGCGAGTGGGCCGCGGCGACGCCGCGGGGGCCGGAGCGCGGCGCCGAGCTCGACGCGCGCCTGTCGCCCGAACGGGCTCGACGTCGATGCCGCCGGGAGCACGGCCGCGCCGGCGAGCAGCGCCGCACCGATGAGCGTGTGGTCGACCTCGCCGACGAGCCGCGGGCGCACCGTCGGTGCTGCAGCCATCACGACCAGGTCGCCGTCGCGCAGCGCGCCGGCGACCTCGGCCGGTGCGGCGAGCAGGCCGCCGATGCGCCGCTCGAGCGGCCCGAGCGGGGCGATGTCGCCGCGCCCCACGTAGCGGACGGTCCGCCCGCAGGCGCGGCTGAGGGCGAGGCTCGTGTAGATCGGGGTCAGGGCGAACCGGCGGGAGTTGACGACGACGAGCGCGCCGCGCCTGGCGGGGAGGTGTTCGACGCCGCCGGTGGCGATGTCCCAGCGCAACCGCGAACAGGCGTCGGCGACGGCGACCAGGTCGGCGTCGCGGCCCCACTCGTCGATCTCGGGGCGGCTCGGTCGGCCGAGGCGGCGGGCCGCGGCGCTGGCCCCGGCGACCGTGTCGGCCGCCAAGGCGCCGACGCGCTGCACCGGCAGGTTGATCACGTCGGCGAGGTTGGCACCCATCAGGCGGCCTGCTTCCGAGCCGGCTGGCGGACGATCGCCGGCCAGCGGTAGAGATGGTCGATGACCTCGACCGTGGAGCTGGTCGGGCCGATGCCGAGCACGTCCGCGAGTCGGGCACCGTCGGCCAGACGCCCGCGGTGGAGCAGCTCCTGCACCTGGTCGGGGATCGGTGCGCCGGTGACGTGCGAGAGCGCCCGGGCGATGCGCCACTCCGGGCCGATCAACGGCAGTGGTATCCGGCGGCCGCGGCGAGCCGCCTGGAGCGCCGTGGTGGCCCCTGGGGCGACGACGTTGAGCGGCTGGTCGAGGCGCTCGCGGGCAGCTGCGACGAAGACGCGTCCGGCATCGGCATCCTCGACCACGGCGAAGGGTGGGTCGGCGAGCGCGCTGAACGGCACCACCGGTTGGCGGAGCACGCGTCCGAGCGGTGAGGGTGCGTGCCGGCCGAGCACCGGTGCCAGTCGCAAGGTACCGACGGTGACGCCGACCCGTTCGGCGACCGCCGCAGCGGTGGACTCGATGCGCGCCACCGTGTGGCCCCACTCCGTCGTCGGCCGGAGCGGTGCGTCCTCGTCCGGCCGCGACAGGCTGCCGCGGGCGCGGCCGTAGATCTCGATGCCGCTGCGCACGACCACGTTCTCGAGGGCGCGGCACTCGGCCGCCGCTCCGAGCACGGACGTGGCGCTGTGATCGGTGAGCGTGGCGGCGGTGCGCGGGTCGGCTCGGGCGTCGGGCTCCCACACGCCCATGTACACCAGCGTGTGCGGGTTGAACGCCGTGATCGTGTCCACGATCCGATCGTGTTGCTCGGGCTGGATACGATGGAAGGTCGTTCGTTGCAGACGGCGGCGTGGGGGATCAGCGTCGATCCCCACCAGCTCGTCGACCCAGGGCTCGTCCTCGAGCAGTTGCGCGACGAGCGTGCCGAGTTCGCCCCCCATCCCGCTGACGAGCACCCGCCGACCTGACATGCACGATCAACCTACTCTCAGCCGACGCCGATTCGTCAGGACCGCGCTCGGCGCGGTCGGTGCAGGGGCGGTGGGCGCCGGACTGTTCCGGGCGGGTTCGGCGGTCGGGCAGACCGGCGATCCCGGATTGGCTGCAGTCCCGGAGGCCGCCGGTGCCACCGAGACGGCGACCCGGCTGCGGCTGGGTCAGCGCAGCAGGATCCTGTTCCCCGTGTCCAC
>CAYGLH010000002.1:53575-54818 GCA_964350535.1 uncultured Ilumatobacteraceae bacterium | reverse complement strand
GATCCGTGGGTTCAAATCCCACCCTCTCCGCCACGTCGAACGAGGCCCGGATCGTCACGATCCGGGCCTCGTTCGTGTCGTGACGACGCTCGTCCGGCGGAGGTGCGAACGGGCCGTCGAAATGACAGCCATGTCATCTGAGTGTCGGTCATGTTGCGTTTTCATGACGAACGGACTAGACCTGTGTCTTCAGCCGTCCGGCTGACGTCCGGCCCGACTGCCGGTCACCCACTGCACTCCGTCCGATCGGGCGCGTGTGCCAGCAGGTCACCAACGACATGACGAGCGACAACGACGACTTCTGGGGCGGATCCGCCGACTGGCCGACCGCCCAGCACCCCATCCAACCCGGCCCGACCGACGACGCCCCGCGCGACCCCAGCGGGGCGACGCCGCGGACGCGCATCACCGGCCGTCATCGACTGAGCGGGTTCCTCGACCGAGGCACCGCGCCGACCCGTGAACACCGGGTCGTCGATGCGTCCGCCGGCGGACACGCCGACCGTGGCGCCGCCGCGGCGAGCGCCTCGGACTACTCCTACGACGACCCCGACGCCACCTTCGACTGGGAGATCGCCGAGCCGCCCGCGGCGGAGCACGCGGCGCCCTCCACCGCGCGAGCCCACCCCGACGACGACGTCGAGTGGGGCGCCGAGTGGGATGTCGCCGAACCGCGCACCCGGGCGGCGATGATCGACCCGCTGCTCGCCCGGATCGGCGCCGTCGTCGTGGCCGTCACGCTCGCCGTGCCGCTGATCCTCGGCCTGCGCTCGGACAACGGCCTCGGCGACGCCGTGCGCGAAGCCGAAGCCGAAGCCGAAGCTGCAGTGCCGTCCTCGGTGCTCGCCGCCGACGACCTCCCGGTCACCCCCGACTCGGTGGCGTCGAACGCGGCCGCCAGCGCCGACGACGCCAGCACGGCCGGCTCCGCCGCCACCGTCGCCCCCAGCTCGCAGTCGGCGACGACGGCGTCGGCGGGATCATCCGCATCGTCGTCGACCGCGTCGAGTAGTGCGGCCGGCGAGTCCTCCGACGACGCCCTCGTGGTGTCCGCCTTGGACGAAGCACCGACCGACGAGGCGGTCGCCACCGATGCGTGCGCCACCGAGTACGACGTGGTCGCCGGCGACTTCTGGCTGCGTCTGGCGGAGGGCGCCGACGTGCCCCTCGCCGACCTGCTCGCCGTGAACGGCGCCAGCTCGGACACCGCGCTGTACCCGGGGTCGACGATCTGCCTGCCCGC
>CAYGLH010000002.1:0-53475 GCA_964350535.1 uncultured Ilumatobacteraceae bacterium | reverse complement strand
ACGGCCGCGCCGACCACGGCGGCACCGACCACTGCGGCCCCCACGACGGCCGCGCCCACGACGGCGGCGCCGACCACGGCCGCCCCGGCGACGAACCCGCCGGTGGCCTCGGGCACGGTCGAGGAGATCATCCGCGCCGTGTGGCCGGACGAGCTCGAGGAGAAGGCGCTCGACATCGCCTGGCGCGAGAGCAACCATCGACCGGACGTGCGCAACTACTGCTGCATCGGCCTCTTCCAGATCTACTGGGAGGTGCACCAGGGCTGGTTGTCCGACATGGGCGTCACCACGCTCGACCATCTCTACGACGCCGAGACCAACGCACGGGCGGCGTACGCCCTGTATCAGCGGGCCGGCGGCTGGGGGCCGTGGGGCGGCTGACCCGTCGCTCGGCGACGGGCGGCCACGGCGGTGGAATCGCGTCGAATCGTGTCGCCATCGATCGTTGTGGGCCTACACTGTCGGCCCACACCAGCTGCGCTCGTAGCTCAATGGATAGAGCACTTGACTACGGATCAAGCGGTTGGGGGTTCGACTCCCTCCGAGCGCGCCACATTCAGGGGACGGCACCGATGGTGTCGTCCCCTGAGACGTTTTCGGGATCGATCGGTCCTCGTGTACGTGCACCCGACCCCGGTCATGACCGATAATCAGTCATGAGGTTGGTTCGGGTGGGAGCGCTGGTGGTCAGCGTCGTGGTGCTCGTCGCGACCGTCGTGTCGATCCTCGACCGCCGCAGCGAGGCGCGCGAGCGGTCCGCCGGCCAACTGGCCACTGCGGCCACGATCACCGAGGCCTCCATCGCCGTCGCCCTCGACAATGCGGCCGCGCTCGCCGAGGTCGCGCCGCCCGACGTCGATCCCGACGACCTGCGACGGTTCCACCCCGGCGTCCAGGTGTGCGTGATGTCCACCGCCGAGGCGCCGTGCGCGGGCGACGACCTGATGGCCACCGAAGGGTTCGCGCAGGCGCGCGAGCTCTCGCGGGCCGAGGGGCGCGCCGTGTCGTTGGCGGACGAGCCGTCGGCCAGCGTGCTGGTCGTGTCCGACCGCGGACACGTCGTGGCCTTCGCGTTCACCTCCGCGACGCTGTTCGACCCGCGTGGCATCACGGCGCTCGTCGAGTACGCCAGCGAGGTCGATGTCGAGGCACAGATCATCGGTGAGGGCGATTCGCCCGTGCACCTGGACGACGAGGGTCGCGTCCTCGACGTCGACCGGGTGTCGCTCCTCGAGGATCCCCCGGATGTCGGTGCGATCGAGATCGACTACGAGTCGACCGAAGACGTCGGGCTCACCGGCGGGTTCACGATCATCTACGTGGCGCTGCTCAGCCTCGGTCTCGCCCTCTTGGTGGTGGCGGGCTGGCGGTACTTCAGCGACCGGCGCTCGCTCGAGCGGATGGCCACCACCGACGATCTCACCGGGCTGGTGACGCGACGCGAGTTCGCCCGCATCGCCGAACAGGCGATGCTCGACGCCGAGCGTCTCGACAGCGGTCTGTGCGTGATGCTCATCGACCTCGACGCGTTCAAGTCGATCAACGACGAGCGCGGGCACCACACCGGCGACCAGGTGCTGCGCTCGTGCGCCGAGCGCCTGCTCGGCGCAGTGCGCGACACCGACGTGGTGGGCCGCTGGGGTGGCGACGAGTTCGTCGTGTTGCTGCCCGGGCTCGAGAGTGGATCGGCCGTGCGCTCCAGCGCCGAGCGGATCGGCGCGGCGCTCAGGGAGGTGCCGATCGTCGACGACCTGTACGTGTCGGGCAGCGTCGGCGCGGCCGTCTTCCCGCGCCACGGTTCCAGCTTCGAGGTGTTGATGCGCGCCGCCGACGATGCCATGTACAACGCCAAGACGACGGGCGTCACCTACCGGATGGCCGACGCCGTCGATCTCGACGTCGCTCCCGATCCCGCGTCAGGTGACGCTGGCACGGCGCGCGAGCGGCGCAGCGGCGAACACGTCGGGACCTGACCGTCAGCTCGCCGCGGCGACCCCACCGTCGGGTTCGATGGCCGAGCTGACCGCGGTGCCGGCCCGGTCGACCGCGTTGACGACGCGATCGGTTGCCGACCCGGCGACGTCGTCGGCTTGGCGGGTGACGGCATCGCCGATGCGCGTCGACTGCTTGCGAGTGATCGCCTGGGTGCGGTCGCGCAGCGCGCGGCGTTGGTCCTCGGTCATCGCCGAGCCGATCGCGAAACCGACGAGGGTTCCGACGAAGAGTCCCTTCATGAACTTCATGGGTCAGTCCTTCCTGAGATGGCAGTGCCCTGAGCGTGCCCGGCAGCACCGCCCGCCAAACTCCCGCGTCGTGCACCCGCGTAGGATGCGCGGGTGGCTGCTCCGCCCGACCCGATGACCCACAAGCTGGCGGGCTTCGGCACGACGATCTTCGCCGAGATGTCGGCCCTCGCCGTCGAGACCGGTGCGATCAACCTGGGGCAGGGGTTCCCCGACACCGACGGGCCGCCCGAGGTGCTCGACGCGGCGGTCGAGGCGATCAGGTCCGGCGTCAACCAGTATCCGCCGCTGCTCGGCCTGCCCGTGCTGCGCGACGCGATCGCCGCCCACCAGGCGCGGTTCTACGACATCGAGCTCGATCCGGAGCGGCAGATCGTCGTCACGGCGGGGGCGACGGAGGCGCTGGCCGGTGCGCTGCTCGGGATGCTCGACGCCGGGGACGAGGTCGTCGTCTTCGAGCCGATGTACGACAGCTACCAGGCGTGCATCGCGCTCGCCGCGGCGACACCGGTGCCGGTGTTGCTGCGCCCGGGCGACGACGGGGTGTACCGGTTCGACCCTGACGAGCTCCGTCGCGCCGTCACCGCCCACACCAAGATGATCCTGCTCAACACGCCGCACAACCCGACCGGCAAGGTGTTCACGCGCGACGAGCTCGGCCTGATCGCCGAGGTGGCGCAGGAGCACCATCTCGTCGTCGTCACCGACGAGGTCTACGAGCACCTCGTGTTCGACGGGAGGCCGCACATCGCCATCTCCACGCTGCCCGGCATGGCCGACCGGACGCTGACGATCTCGTCGGGCGGCAAGACGTTCAACACGACCGGCTGGAAGATCGGGTGGATGACCGGACCCGAGGCGCTGGTGGTGGCGGCGCGGACGGCCAAGCAGTTCCTCACCTACGTCAACGGGGCGCCTTTCCAGCCCGCGATCGCCGCCGGGCTCGGGCTGTCCGACGCCTACTTCGACGCGCTGGCGGCGAACCTCCAGCGGGCCCGCGACCATCTCGTCGACGGACTGCGCGCCGCCGGGTTCACGACGTACGTGCCCGAGGCCACGTACTTCGTCACCGTCGACATCGGCGATCTCGACCCGGCGGGCGGCATCCACTTCTGCCGGACCCTGCCCGAGCGCTGTGGCGTCGTGGCCGTCCCCAACGAGGTCTTCTACATGCGCCCCGAGCACGGTGCGTCACTCGTCCGCTTCGCCTGCTGCAAGCGGCTCGACGTCATCGACGAGGCCGCCGCCCGGCTCGCCGCCGGGTTCGGGACGGGGACGGCCCGATGACGAGGCTGCGCGTGGCCGCGGTGCAACACGACATCGTGTGGCACGACCGTGCGGCCAACTTCGGTCGCCTGGCCCCGATGATCGCCGGCGCGGTCGCGGGTGGGGCCCGGCTCGTCGTCCTCACCGAGACGTTCTCCACGGGCTTCTCGTTCGACACGCCCGGCATCGGCGAGCCGATCGACGGCCCGTCTGCGTCCTTCCTCCGCGAGCAGGCGGCGACCCACGACGTGTGGGTCGGCGGCTCGTGCCCCGAGCTCGATCCTGCCGCGCCGGCCGAGGACGACCGTCCCTCCAACACCTTCGTGCTCGTCGGCCCCGACGGCACCGTGCACCGCTACCGCAAGATCCACCCGTTCTCGCACGCCGGCGAGGAGCGCTACGTGCGGGCCGGCAACGAGTTCGTCACCGTGGACGTCGAAGGCGTGCGGGTCAGCCTCTTCGTGTGCTACGACCTCCGGTTCAGCGACGAGTTCTGGGTGCTGGCGCCCGACACCGACCTTTACCTCGTGCCGGCGAACTGGCCGGCGAAGCGACGGATGCACTGGTCCACGCTGCTGCGCGCCAGGGCGATCGAGAACCAGGCGTATGTGGTCGGGGTGAACCGCGTGGGACGCGGCGGCGAACTGGAATACTCCGGCGACAGTGCGATCATCGATCCGCTCGGCGAGATCCTGGCGTCCGGGGCCGGTGGTGAGACGGTGCTGATGGCCGACGTCGACACCGACCACGTCGCCTCGACGCGCCGCCACTTCCGGTTCATGCAGGACCGCCGCTGACCCCGCCCGGGCCGTCAGGGCTGGGCCGTCAGACGCAGCTGTCAGGTCGGGGACAGCTCCTTGCGCATCATCGAGACGGCGATGCCGTACGGGGTGTCCTGGCGGCCGACGACGGCGAAGCCGCGCTTGGTGTGGAAGGCCAACGACGGGTCGTTCGGCGGGTCGACGTTGACCTCCAGGGCGAGGGCCGAGATGTCGGGACGGTCCGCGATCAGGAGCTCGACGTGGTCGTAGAGCAGTGACCCCAGCCCGCGCCGCTGGAACCTGGCGTCGAAGGCGACGCGGTCGAGGTACCAGACGTCGTCGTAGCGCTCGGAGAACCAGCGATAGTTGACCGAGTCGTAGGGCGCGCCGAGGGGCAGCACCAGGCAGAACCCGGCGACCTCGCCGTCGTCCTCGACCACGAGCGCCACGGCGCTCTGCTCGACGAGGAACGCCAAGCGCTCCCGATCGACCGAGCCGACGTCGGGGGCGTTCGCCTCGTTGATGATGTGCACGACATCGAGATCGTCGGCGCTGAGGTCGCGGATCGTGGCCATCGGCCGCACCGTAGCGGTGTGGCGCGGCGTCGGGCACGGCGACCGAGATCCAGGTTGGTCAGACCATCTGACCGGTCTAGCGTGCGGCCGATGTCCGTGCCCCTGATCCACGCCCGTGGCGTGCGCAAGCAGTTCGGCGGGTTCGAGGCGGTGCGGGGCATCGACTTCGAGGTCGCGCCGGGCGAGTTCTTCGGGTTCCTCGGGCCCAACGGCGCGGGCAAGACCTCGACGATGCGCATGGTCGGCTGCGTGTCGCCGCTCACCGGGGGAGCGCTGCGGATCTTCGGCATGGACCCTGCGTCCGACGGCCCGGCGATCCGCTCCCGGATGGGCGTCGTCCCCCAGACCGACCAGCTCGACGCCGAGCTCACGGTCGTCGAGAACCTCGTGATCTACGGCCGCTACTTCGACATCCCGCGCGCGGAGTGCAAGCGACGGGCAGCCGACCTGCTCGACTTCGTCCAGCTCCGCGAGCGCGCCGACGACAAGGTCGAGCCGTTGTCGGGCGGGATGAAGCGCCGGTTGACCATCGCCCGCTCGCTCGTCAACGAACCCGACCTGTTGCTGCTCGACGAGCCGACCACCGGCCTCGACCCGCAGGCCCGGCACGTGTTGTGGGACCGGTTGTACCGGCTGAAGCAGCGCGGCGTCACCCAGGTGCTCACCACGCACTACATGGACGAGGCCGAGCAGCTCTGCGACCGACTCGTCGTGATGGACGCCGGCCGCATCGTGGCGGAGGGCTCGCCGCGCGGTCTGATCGAGCAGCACTCCACTCGCGAGGTCCTCGAGATCCGGTTCGAGGTCGACCGCAACGAGGGTCGCGACGCCGAGCTGGCCGGCATCGGCGACCGCACGGAGACGCTGCCCGACCGCGTGCTGCTGTACGTCCACGACGGCGAGGCCGCCCTCGCCGAGGTCCACCGGCGCGGGCTGGACCCGGTCGGCAGCCTGATCCGCCGCAGCTCGCTGGAGGACGTGTTCCTCCGCCTGACCGGTCGCACGCTCGTCGACTGATGGATCCGGCGCCGATCCGATGAGCACACCCGCCGTCCGCGTCTGGGAGAGCCAGTTCGCGGTGTACCGCCGGGTCTGGGTGTCGAACGTGCTGGGCTCCTTCGTCCAGCCGCTGATGTTCCTGCTCGGGATGGGCGTCGGCGTCGGCGCGTTGATCGACGACGGGCCGACCGGCGACGCCTCGCTCGGCGGGGTGCCGTACTTCGCCTTCCTCGCCCCGGCGCTCATGGCCACGACGGCGATGCTCACCGGCGGTCAGTCGTCGCTGTGGAAGACGCTCGACCAGTTCATGTCCGGCGCCCAGTTCAAGGCGATGGTGGCCACGCCGCTGTCGCCGGCGAACGTCGCCACCGGCACGGCGCTCTGGCAGGCGACGCGCGTCGGGATCGGGGTCGGCGGCGTGGCCATCGTGCTCGCCTGCTTCGACGAGACGCGCACCATCGCGCTCGTGCCGGCGGTGTTCGCAGCGATCCTCACCGGGCTGGCGTTCGCCATGCCGATCAGCGCGTACACCTCGACCCGGGAGGACGATCACAGCTTCATCGCCGTGATCCGCCTCGGGTTCATCCCGATGTTCCTGTTCGGCGGAGCGTTCTACCCGATCGAGGAACTGCCGGGTTGGCTCCAGCCGCTCGCCCGGATCACGCCGCTGTGGCACGGGATCGAGCTCTGCAGGGGTCTCGTGCTCGGCACGCTCGACGCCGCCGCGGCCGTCGTCCACGTCGCCTATCTCAGCGCGCTGGCCGTCGGCGGCTGGTTCGCCTGTCGCCGCTTGTTCACGCGGAGGCTGCTCCCGTGACCGCGTTGAGGATCGTGCCGCCGCAGCTGTTCACGGTGCGGCGTCCCGGACGGCTGATCGAACGGAGCTACACGGTGTACCGCACCCAGTGGTGGGTGTTCGTGACCGGGTTCTTCGAGCCGGTGTTCTACCTGTTGTCGATGGACGTGGGGTTCGGGTCGCTGATCGGGGAGATCACCGACGGCGGGGTCACCTACTCGTACGCGGAGTTCGTCGCGCCGGCACTCATGGCGGTGGCGGCGATGAACGGCGCGGTGTTCGACTCGACGATCGCCATCTTCTTCAAGCTCAAGCAGAAGATCTACGACGCGATGCTGGCCACACCGCTCACCGCGGCCGATCTGGCGGTCGGCGAGATCGGCTGGGCGGTGCTGCGCGGCGTGTTCTACTCGATCGCCTTCCTCGTGGCGATGCTGGTGATCGGGGTCGTCGGGTCGCCGCTGGTGATCCTCGCCATCCCGGCGTGCGCCCTCGTCGCCTTCGCCTTCGCGGCGATGGGCATGGCGCTCACCAGCTTCCTGCGCTCCTGGAAGGACTTCGACTACATCATCTCGGTGACGATGCCGATGATGCTGTTCTCCGGCACGTTCTTCCCGGCCTCGAGCTACGGGAGCTGGAGCTGGATCGTGTACTTCAGCCCGCTGTACCACGGCGTCAACCTGACCCGCGGCTTCAACGCCGGCGTGCTCGGGTGGGAGATGCTGCTCAACGTCGGGGTCCTCGCCGGGCTTTCGCTCGTCGGCCTCGGGGCCACCGCCCGCCGCATCGAAGGCCTCCTGCTGACCTGAGTTCGGGCCGTATCCTGGGGGACATGTTGTTCCGCAAGAACGCCGAGATGGTCGCCGAGGCGGACGCCCTCCCCGGCCGCACCGACCAGACGATGCCGATCCCCGCGGAGCACTTCGTCAACGGTCGTCCGCTGATGGGTCCGTGGCCGGAGGGCATGCAGACCGCCGTCTTCGGGATGGGCTGCTTCTGGGGTGCCGAGCGCAAGTTCTGGCAGACCGACGGCGTGTACTCCACGTTCGTCGGATACGCCGGCGGCTTCACGCCCAACCCGGCATACGAAGAGGTGTGCTCCGGGCGCACCGGCCACGCCGAGGTCGTCGGGGTGGTCTTCGACCCCGCGGTCGTGACCTACGAGCAACTCCTCAAGGTGTTCTGGGAGGAGCACGATCCCACCCAGGGCATGCGCCAGGGCAACGACGTCGGGTCGCAGTACCGCAGCACGATCTACTACACCGACCCGGCGCACCTGGCGGCGATCGAGTCGTCGCGCCAGATGTTCCAGGCGCGCCTCGCCGACAAGGGCTATGGCGAGATCACCACGGAGGTCGCCCCGCTCGACCTCGACCGCGGCTTCTATTACGCCGAGCCCTACCACCAGCAGTACCTCGCCAAGAACCCCGGCGGCTACTGCGGCATCGGCGGCACGGGCGTGAGCTGCCCGATCGGTGTCGCCTCCACCGGCGACTGAGTCCGCCGACGGGCACTTCTCGTGATCGTCGGGTGGAACGGGTAGGTTCGGAAGCTGACGAATCCAGGAGGAGGATCGGACCATGCCGATGGCAGACAAGGCCAAGGAGTACGCCGAGAAGGCGAAGCCGCTCGCGGAGAAGGCCAAGCCACTGACCGACAAGGCCAAGGAGTACGCCGGCAAGGCGAAGGAGGCCGCCGACGGGGCGGTCGAGAAGTACGGCGACAAGATCCCCGACTCGGTCGGGAAGGCCTACAACAAGGCGAGCGGTGCCGTCGGCAAGGTGCTGCCCGGCGACGACGTCCCCGAGGTCATCGACGGGCCCGCTGCTGCGGCCGGCGAGACGGGCGAGGAGTCCACCGACTCCTGACCCCGCGTCGGGTGAGTGCGTCCTCCACCGCACTCGCCGGACGGTTGCGGCCTACGACGAGTCGTCGTCGGTGCTGCTGCGCCAGCCGCGTGTGCGCACGTCGCCACCGTCGGCGTCGAGCGGGCGTCCCGGCCAGCGCAGCACGCCCGGTGTCGCCGACAGCCGGGCGATCAGCCCCTGCATCGGCGTGTCGCCCACGACCGTGACCACCTCGCGCGCCTGGTAGTGCGGGTCGGCGGCGATGTCGGCCATGTCCATCACCGGACCGATCGCCGCCTCCGCCTCGGTGAACGCGTCGATCACCTCGGCCTGCGTCCGCTGCGCACACCACTCGCGCATCAGCGACTCGAGGGCATCACGGTGCTCGGCGCGACCGCCGAAGGTGGTGAAGCGCGGATCGTCCGCCACCCTGAGCAACCCGAGTACGCGGGCCGCCACCGAGTCGCTGCTGGTCGACACCGCCACCCACCTGTCGTCACGGCACCGGTACGTGCCGCGGGGCACGGTGTAGGGCAGGCCGGCCCCGAGGCGCGGCTGCTGTTCGCCGGTCAGCGCGTACAGCGAGGCCAGCGGGCCCATCAGGTGGAACATCGTCTCGAGCAGGTTGGCGTCGACCACCTGGCCACGACCCGAGTGCAGCGCCACCATCGTGGCGAATGCGGCGGCCAGGCCCGTGACCTCGTCGGTCAGCGCGATCGGTGGGAGGAGCGGCGCCCCGTCCGGCTCGCCGTTCAACGCGGCGAGCCCCGACATCGCCTCGGCGATCGTGGCGAACCCGGCGCGCTGGGCGTACGGCCCGTCCTGACCGAACCCGCTGACACGGGTGATCACGAGAGTGGGGTTGGCGTCGAGCAGCACGTCGGGCCCGAGCCCGAGCCGTTCCAGCGTCCCGGGCCGTGAGTTCTCGACGACCACGTGGGCGTCGGCGAGCAGGTCGAGCAGCACCGCACGGTCGGCGGCGTCCTTCACGTCGAGCACGATGTGGCGCTTGTTGCGGTTGACCAGCTTCCACCACAATCCCTCGCCGTCGCGCGGGTCGCGCCAGGCCATGTTGCGCAGCCCGTCGCCGCCCGGGCGCTCCACCTTGATCACGTCGGCGCCGAAGTCGGCGAGGTAGCGGGCGCAGTTCGGCCCCGCGAGCACGGTCGACATGTCGACGACCCGCAGCCCGGCGAGCGGTGGTTCGGCCTCGGCCACGGTCATCGGCCGATTGTCGCACGCCGCCGGCTACGGCGCGTCGACGAGCTCGCCGGCGCGCAGTTGGGCGGCGTACCGGCCGTCGGCCGCGAGCAGCTCTTCGTGCGTGCCGATCTCGGCGATCCGTCCGCCCTCCAAGAACGCGATGCGGTCGGCGCTGCGGATCGTCGACAGCCGATGGGCGATCACCAGCGCCGTCCGCCCGCGCAGCGCGTTCTCGAGCGCCGACTGGATCTGCGCCTCGTTGTCGTTGTCGAGGTGGCTGGTCGCCTCGTCGAGGATCATGATCGTGGGGTCCTTCAGGAGCAGCCGGGCGATCGCCAACCGTTGCTTCTCCCCGCCGCTCAACCGGTAGCCACGCTCGCCGACGATCGTGTCGTAGCCGTCGGGCAGCGAGGCGATCGTGGCGTGGATCCGCGCCGCCTGCGCCGCCGCCACCACCTCGTCGTCGGTGGCGTCCGGCTTCGCGTAGCGGAGGTTGTCACCGATCGACTCGTGGAAGAGGTGCGGGTCCTGGGCGACCACGCCGATCGCCCGCCGGAGCGTGTCGAGCGTGAGGTTGCGCACGTCGTGGCCGTCGATGCGCACCGCGCCCCACGTCACGTCGTACAGGCGCGGCACGAGCGACACGGTGGTCGACTTGCCCGCACCGGAGGCACCGACGATCGCGACGGTCTCGCCGGGCGCGATCGACAGGGACAGGCCGGCGAGCACGTCGACGTCGGGATCCTGGTCGCCGGCGAACGCGCCGGTCTGTTCCATCGAGGGGATGGCCGTCGCGCTCGCCGGTGGGTAGCGGAACCACACGTCGTCGAACTCGACGGCCCCGGGCCCGTCCGGCAGGTCGATCGCGCCGGGACGTTCGCGGATCGCTTCGGGGGCGTCGAGCACCTCGAAGACCCGCTCGAAGCTGACCATCGAGGTCATCAGCTCGACACGGGCGTTCGTCAACCCGGTGAGGGGCTGGTAGACCCGCGTGACGAGCGCGGCGAGCGCCACGAGCGTGCCGGTCGAGATCGTGCCGTCGATCACCATGAGCGCACCGACGCCGTAGATCGCCGCCGTCCCGATCGCCGCCACCAACCCGAGGGCGACGAAGAAGACCCGCCCGAGCATCGCCGACCGGACCCCGGTGTCGCGCACGCCGGCAGCCCTGCGATCGAACGCCTGCTGCTCGCGCTCGCCGGATCCGAACAACTTCACCAGCGTCGCTCCGGCCACGTTGAAGCGCTCGGTGGTCTGGGTGTTCATCGCCGCGTTGTACGTCATCTGCTCACGCGAGATGCCCTGCAACCGGCGCCCGATCCGACGGGCGGGCACGACGAACAACGGGAGCACGACGAGGGTCAGCAAGGTCAGCCGCCACTCGAGGGCGAGCATCGCGGCGAGCGTCGTGACGAGGACGATGACGTTGCTCACGAGGCTGCCGAGCGTGCTCGTCACCGCCGTCTGGGCGCCGATCACATCGTTGTTGAGCCGGGTGGTGATGGCGCCGGTCGGCGTCCGCGTGAAGAACGCCACCGGCATCCGTTGCACCTTGGCGAACAGCGCCCGACGCAGGTCGTAGATCAGCCCCTCGCCGACGCGGGCGCTGTACCACCGCTGTGCGATCTGCAACGCCGCGTCGGCGAGCGCGGCGGCGACGGCGATCCCGGCGAGCACCATCACCGCGGTTCGATCGCTGTCGGGAATCGCACTGTCGATGATCTGGCGGACCACGAACGGTGGCACGAGTGCCAGCAGTGCCGCCGCGAGGATCGCCACGAGGAACAGGGCGATGGTCGCCCGGTACGGCCGGGCGAATCCCCAGACCCGCCGCAGCGTGCCGTCGGCCAGTTCCACCCCGCGCACCGCGTCGGCGTCGCCGGGCATCATCCGGTGGGGCGGCATCCTCACGGGATCACGCTACGGCGCCGCCTCCTCGCTGCCGACCGATCCGCCGCGAGGCTCCCTACGCTCTTGGCCGATGCGCGCTCGCCCCCACGCTCCGTGGCTCGCCCTCGCCGTCCTGTCGGTCGCGGTCGCCGCCGGGTGCGACACCGACCCCGCGGTCACGGTGCAGGCGCCCGCCACGCGCGAGGTTCCCTCGACCACTCCCTCGTCCCCCGACGCGACCGGGGAGCAGACGGGCGATGCCACCGTCGGCTCGATCGAGTGGCAGCCGGTGACCGAGCGGGTGGACGCCGGCTGGCTGACGGTGCCCGTGGACTACGCGGATCCGGACGGTCCCACCATCGACCTGCGCGTCGCCATCCATCGCGCCGACGAGGACGACCGGATCGGCGTGCTGTTCTCCAACAACGGTGGTCCGGGCGCGCCGGCGTCGACCATCGCCCTCAACGCCAACGCGTGGTTCGCCTCGGACATCGTCGAGCGCTTCGACATCGTGTCCTGGGATCCGCGCGGTGCGGGCCAGAGCGCAGGGGTCGACTGCATCGACGGCGACCAGTACGACCACTTCTTCGCGTCGACCGACATCACGCCCGAGACGCCCGCCGACCACGACGCCCGGGTGGCGCTGGCAGAGGAGTACGCCGACCTCTGCCTGGAGGCGAGTGGCGACATCTTGGAGCACATCGGCACGAACAACACCGCACGCGACATGGACACCCTGCGCCAAGTGCTGGGCGAGCCGCAGGCGTCCTTCTTCGGCTTCAGCTACGGCAGCGAGCTCGGCGCGGTGTGGGCGACGATGTTCCCGAACACGGTCCGGGCGGCCGTGCTCGACGGTGCTGCCGACCCCGACGCCGATCCGGTCGAGTCGAACCGGCTGCAGTACGTCGGCTTCGAGAACGCACTGGCCACCTTCCTCGCGGAGTGCAGTGCCGACACCGGGTGCGACTTCCACAGCGACGGCGACGCCGAGGGTGCGTTCGACGACCTCTTCGCCGCCCTCGACGACGAACCGCTGGCGGCAGCCGGCGAGCGCACGCCGGTCACCCAAGAGGTGATGCAGTCGGGCGTGATCCAGGCGATGTACAACGACCTGTACTGGCCGTCGCTCGCCACGGCGCTGGCGGAGGCGCGGGCGGGCGACGGCAACGGGCTGCTCGCCCTGCACGACGAGTACTACCAACGCAACGGCGACGGCACCTACTCCGATCTGCTCGAGTCGTTCCAGGCGATCTCGTGCGCCGACGAGCCCGAGCGGCTCACCGTCGCCGAGGCCGACGCCGCCGCCGAACAACTCGAGGGCGTGGCGCCGCGCCTCTTCCCGCAACCGCTCGGTGACTACTCGTGCACGTTCTTCCCGGCGCCGAGCGAGGAGCGCACCCCGGTCACGGGTGTCGGTGCCGGACCGATCGTGGTGATCGGCACGACCGGCGACCCCGCCACGCCGCTCGAGAGCAGCGAGCGCATGGCCGACTCCTTGGAGGACGGCCGTCTCGTGATCGTGGAGGCGAACCAGCACACCGGCTACGGCGCCAACGAGTGCGTGATGGATGTCGTCCACGACTATCTGATCCAGCTGATCGCCCCCGAGGACGACACCGTCTGCGGCTGACGGTGGAGGCCGTCGCCCGCTCTCGTCCGGTAGGCCGCGGCGATCCCCGCCGCTAGCCTCGATCGACGGAAGGCTGCCAGAGCGGACGAATGGGACGGCCTCGAAAGCCGTTGAAGTCTTCGGGCTTCCGTGGGTTCGAATCCCACGCCTTCCGCCACCGACGGGCCGGGGATCACCACCGATCCCCGGCCCGTTCCGCGCTCAGCGCAGGGCGATGACGGCGGCGAGCAGCGTGGCGACGCCGCAGAACAGCACGGTCGCGAGTCCGACGATCTGGGTCAGCCAGACCTTGGGGACCGCGCTCGCCGGTTCGGTCGGGTCGTGCAGCTCGCGGTCGTGCACCCCCGCCCAGTACAACAACAGCCCGCCGCCGACCGTCTCGGCGATCCCGAAGAGCCCGACGGCCGGGTGGAGCGCGTCGGCGGTGTACCGGGCGATCAGCACGCCGGTCACCATCATTGCGATCGCAGTGCGCTCCCAGGCGAGGGCGGTGCGCTCGTGCTGCAGCCCGCCGCCGATGCTGTCGGCGGGGCGGGGGGACGGCGGGTCGGTGAACTCGAGGCTCATCGGATCGTCTCGATCACGAACAGGACGGCTGCAGCGACCGCCAGGAGGGCCGTACCGGCCGCCATGAACTGGGGAAGTCGCGACGCCGGGAGCGGCTGGCCGAGCCGCATCGCGGTCTCGTTGTGGGCCCACCGCCGGTAGGAGGTGAGCGCGGTGGCGAAGCTCAGCGCCAGCAACAGCACCCCGAGCACGTGGGCCCCGAAGAAGTCCGGGATCAGCGCGACGGCACCGATGCCGCCGGCCGCCAAGGCGAGCGCGGTGCGCACCCAGGCGAGGAACGTCCGCTCGTTGGCGAGCGTGAACCGGTAGTCGGGCTCGGCGCCCACGCCGCGCGGGTCGGGCGGGATCAGCCGGCTCACACGGCACCTGTGCGGGCCGGGCCGATCCTTGCGAGCATCCCGGCCGTGGTGTCTGAGCTGGGGCGATCCAGCACGCTGTCACCATAGCCCTCCGCCCCCGACGGGTGTCGGTTGGCGGGACGATCCGCGGACCGTACGCTCCCCGCCATGGCGGGTAGCGGGCGCCTCGTCGACACGCCGCTGGCGGACGTGGAGGTCGATGACTTGTTGTCGCGCGTCCGCGCGGGCGACATGGACGCCTACGGCGAGTTGTACTCGCGCTACAGCGCGTTCGCCGGCAAGGTCGCCCGGAGGGTCTCCCGCCGCAACGCCGACGATCTCGTGTCCGAGTCGTTCCGGCGGATCCTGGTGACGATGCAGAACGGTGGCGGCCCCACGAAGGGGTTCGGGCCGTACCTGGCCACCGTGATCCGCTCGGTCGGGGCGGGGCAGGCCCTCCCGTTCGAGGAGACCCAGCTGGCGGTCGTCCCCGAGACCCCGGTCGAATCGCCGGACGTCGATCCGCGCGTGAGCACGGCGTACCTCTCCTTGCCGCAGCAGTGGCAGGACGCCATCTGGTACACCGATGTCGAGGGGCTCAAGCCGCGCCACGCCGCGCCGATCATGGGGCTGGCGTCGGCCAACGCGTTCTCCGCGCTGCGCAAGCGGGCTCGAGCCGGGCTGCGCAGCGCCTACCTCACCCAGGTGGTCGACGAGGCGTGCAACGAGGAGGTGCGTCAAGCACTGTGGATGATGGCCGAGGGGGTGCTCGACGCCGACGTGGTCGACGACGTCGTCGACCAGCACATCGCCGACTGCGACCGCTGTGGGGCGGTCGCCTGGCGGGTCGCCGCGGTCCCCGGAGGCGGGCTCGCCGTGGGCCCCGGGTTGGCGCCGGCGGTGCTGGCGGCACAGGGGTTCGTCCCCGGGGCGACGCTCCTGCCGGTCGCCTCGGTCGGTGCCGGCGTCGCCGGCTCGCTCGCGATGCTGCCGGGTCGGCTCTGGCGCGCCGTCGCCGGCAACTCCACCGCCGCCGTCGCCGGAGGTGCGGTCACCGCTGCGGTGGCCGTGGGCGTCGTGACCGCATCGGTCGTGGCGCTGGGGGGTCCCGACGACGAGGCGGCGGCTCCCACCTCGACCGTCGCCGCGGTGGTCACTACCGAGGTGTCGTCGGACGACGGTGGGCCGGCGGACTCGGCATCTCCGGCCAGCTCGGCTGCAGCCTCCGAGGTCGCGCCGCCGACAGCACCGCGGGCGTCGGTGCCGAGCTCCTCGTTTGCGGAGGATCAACCAGACCCCGAGCTCTCGCCGCCCGACGCGCCCACCGGCGCGTCAGCCGCTGCGGCACCGGCCGCGGACCCATCCCCGACCGCCCCTGCGCCGCCCGTCTCGTCGACGACCACCCAACCCGCACCGTCGGCCACCGTGTTCGGCCCCGCGCCGCCTGCGACGGTCCCGAGCACCGCGCCACCCGTCACGACGGCACCGGCCACGACCGTGCCACCGACGACGGTGCCCGCCACCACGGCACCGGCCACGGCCGTCCCGCCCGAGACCGTGCCGACCACGGTGCCACCGACGACTGTCCCACCCGAGCCGACCCCGGTGACCGTGGTTCCACCTGCGACGACCGTTGCGCCGACGACCGTTGTGCCGACGACCGTTGTGCCGACGACGGTGCCACCGACGACGGTGCCGGTGACGCAGCCGCCGGTCACGACGGTGCCCCCGGCGACCGAGCCGCCGGAGAACTGCGTCACCCTCGCCGGTGGACTGATCGAGATCTGCCTGCCGCCGGGCATCTCGTGGCCGCCGCCGTGGTGGCCGGCGGGCACGTAGCCCGGCCTGCGGACTGCGCTCGGACGGCCGAGAAAGAAAATTCTCCGGTCGGCGTCACGAAACGCGACGGGCCGCGCTCCTTTGTTGTGTACGTGCCGGCACGGCACGGATGGGAGCAGTCAACACAACGAGAACGCAGCGATCACCGGCTTTCCCTGGCGGGAACCCCCCATGGCTCGCCCGTGGGTGGCGCGGTCGGGCCGGGCGCACGGAGCAGTCGGACGGAATCCCACCCCAACGCCGTCCGACACTCGGCGCCCGGCCCGGCCTCGACATCGCCGTGCGACGTGAGCCGATCGCCTGCCGGCCAACCGGCCGACACGACCTGGGGGAGCGCGGCGACCTCCCAACGCCGACCCCCCGGAAGGCCCCCCGGGCCGTGCCTCGAGGACCCGCTCGAGCACGGTCCGGGAGGCGCCCCGAGGCCGATCGTCAGGTGCGCCGGGCGCGGAAGAACGTCCGGAGCAGGTCGCCCGCTTCGTCGGCCGCGAGGCTCTTCGTCCACGGGACCCGATGGTTGAGCCGGTCGCCGTCGAGCAGCCTGAAGACGTTGTCGACCGCTCCGGCCTTGGGGTCGTCGGCGCCGTAGACCAGCCGGCCGAGCCGACCGTTGACCATCGCCCCGGCACACATCGGGCAGGGCTCGAGGGTGACGTACATCGTGCAGTCGTCGAGCCGCCAGTGCCCGATCACCGCGGCCGCGTCGCGCATCGCCAGGACTTCGGCGTGGGCGGTCGGGTCGCCGGTCAACTCCCGCTCGTTGTGCCGCGCCGCGATCACCTCACCGTCGCGGACGATCACCGCCCCCACGGGCACGTCGTCGTGCTCGAGCGCGGCGCGCGCGTGGTCGAGCGCCATCGCCATGAAGTCGAGCGCATGCGGATCGTCGGGGCCCACGACGCATCAGTGTGCCATCGGCCGCCGACCCGGCGGTGCGTGTTGCAGGTCTCGGGCGCTCGACCCGGGATCGGTCCCGCACACGTCCGGTGTGCGTGCCGTCGTGCCGGCCGCGGCGCTCAGTGCTCGTCTTCGAGCGCCGCCGGCACGAGGTTCCACGTCTCGATCACCCGTTCCTCGCGCTCGTGCCCGAGCACCGACAGGCTCGCCGGATCGAGCGTGAGGCTGCGGCCCCGCTCCGGTGGGAGGCCGAGCCACCGGGCGGCGAGCACGCGCAACACGTGGGCGTGGGCGAACAGCACGGTCAACGCCCCCGCCGACCGATCGATGACGCGATCGACGCGGGCGGTCACCTCGTCGATCGTCTCGCCCCCGGGGATCGGCCCGGACCACACCGACCAGCCCGGTACCTCGGTGCGGATCTCGACCGTGCGGCGCCCCTCGTAGTCGCCGTAGTCCCACTCCAACAGGTCGTCGCAACGCTCACCCCGGGCGCCGAGGCCGGCAAGGTCGGCGGTCTCGCGCGCTCGTCGGAGCGGGCTGACGAGCACGGTGGCGTCGTCGATCCCCGGCAGGGCGGCGAGGACGGGACGCAGGGCGCGCGCCCGGGCGCGCCCGACGTCGTCCAGGGGGATGTCGGAGCGGCCGGTGTGTCGGCGTTGCCGACTCCACGTGGTCTCGCCGTGGCGCACCAGCGCGAGTCGCCCCGTTTCGTGCACGCTCATCGGCGCGACAGTACCCAGGCTCGCCGCGCCGCCGGACCTGGGTGGACCCGAGCGACCGGTTCAGACCAGCAGCGTGGCGCCGACGAACTCGACGCTGAACGCCTCGCACCACACGAGCACGGTGTAGGCGCCGGGAACGAGCGCGGTGCCGGCCGGCAACTCGTAGTTCTGGTCGCCGATGTTGCCCTTCAACGCACCGAGGTGCACCGAGCCGTCGGCGAGCGACGTCTGATCGGCCCCCGGCACGAGGTACACCTCGAGGTCGGGACCGTTCTCGATGTCGAAGTTCTCGAAGCGCAACACGAGTGAGCCGTCGGGGTTCTCGAAGATTCCGGCGTCGCCGGTGCCCGAGTGGCCGGTGAGGCCGACGAACTGACCGGCCGAGCGCAACACGGGCCCGGTCGGCGGCGCCGGCGTGGCCGCCGGTGCGGTCGGTGCGGTCGGTGCGACGGTCGCGGCGGGTTCGGCAGCGGGTGCTGCGACGGCCGTCGCGTCCGGGCCCGGCGCGCTCGACGGGGCGGCCGCCTCGACCGGTGCGATGGTGGTCGGTGGCGCCGGGACCGTGGGCGGCTCCTCGGCGGCGGCGACCTGCTCGGAGATCGACGTCGAGAACGCCTCGTCCACGACGTCGTCGACGAAGTAGGGCGAGATCAGCCACCAGTTGACGATGGCGAACGGCACCAGCACGATCACGCGGACGATCGGCGGCACCCGGAACCAGAGCATCGCCACGAATGCGAGTGCGGCGATGACCGTGCCGCCGACCGTGAACAGGATCGTCCGCTCGTTCTCGAACGGTGCTTCGAGGATGTCCGGCTCGATGAGCACGAGCGCCAGCAGGATGGCCGCGATGACACCTCCGACCACGAGCTCCAGGCGCGAGATGCGACCGGCCAACCGACGCAGCGTGGAGTCGGGTGGCGACAGGTCGTGCTCGGGGTCGAGGCCGGGCGCAGGAGCGGTCGAGATCTCGGTCACACAGCCAGCCAACCAGCCGACCTGTGAACGAATGCTGGGCGTCCGATTACCAGATTCGAAACGGTGCGGATGCCGCTCAGGCGTCGGTGCCGGTGCGGCGGCGCGTCGTGAGTGTCAACAGCGCACCGACGGCCACCAGGATCGCCGCCCAGATCACCCACCGCCGGCTGTCGGAGCCGGTGGAGGGGAGGTCGGTCGGCAACGAGACCGGCGGCGTCGTCGCCGGTGGCGGCGGCTGGGTGTCGTCGATCACCACGACGGGTGTCGTCGACCGGTCGTTGGCGGGCTGCGTGTCCGTGTTGGCCACGTCGGCGACGACGAGCGCGACCGGGATCGTGCGGCCGGCGGACCCGGGCTGCGCCGTGAGTCGCACCGTGCCGGTCCTCGTCGCTCCCGGAGCCAGCGTGGCGATCGTGGTGGTCCGTTCGACCGCCGACACCACGAGCAGGCCGGTGGCATCGCGGAACCCGGAGAGGATGGGGCCGGTCGCAGGTGTCAGACCGTCGCCGACCTCGAGTGTCACCTCGACATCGCGGGCGGTGGCCGGACCGACGTTCTCGACCTTCAGCTCGGCGGTGACCGACCCGCCGACACGGATCGGCGACCCGGTGATGCGCAGCTCGACACGCACGTCGACCGGGCTCGCCGTCGGCGGTGCCACGGCGGCCGCGTTGTCGTCACCGGCGGGATCGGCGGTGCTCGCCGCCACCGTCGCCTGGTTGCGCAGCGCCTCGACCACCGTGGGATCGACGTCGACCACGATGTCGACGGTGGTGGATCCGACGCCGAGGTCGCCGATCGTGCAGACCACGTCGCGCCCGGTGCCCGCGCGGCAGCGCGGATCGCTCGCTGCGTCGTAGGTCATGCCCGCCGGCAGCGTGTCGGTGATCACCACATCACGGGCGACCGACGGTCCGGCGTTGTCCACCTGCAGCCGGTAGCGCGCGGTGTCCCCCGCGACGACCGCCCCGATCGCCTGCTTGCTGATCGCGAGGTCGGCGCTGGTGTCCACCTCGGTCGTGGCCGTGGCCTCGTTGTCGGCCTCGTCGGGGTCGAACGTGTCCGACTCGACGGTGGCGACGAACTCGAGCGTGGAACCGGCGGCCGCCTCCGGAGTGACGTCGACCACCAGGAGCAGCGTTGCCGTGTCCCCGGGAGCCAACTCGCCCGCCTCGCACTCGACGACACCCGGACTGGTCGGTGCGCACTCGGCGGGGGAGCCGGTGGGGTCGAAGCTCGCGCCGGCGGGAAGGGCGACCCGCACGACCGTGTTCAGTGCAGGGTCACCGCCGGCGTTGGCGACTTCGACCTCGAGCGTCGTGGTCGCCCCGGCGAGGGCCGTCGGCTGCGGGCGCGCCTCGACGCCGAGATCGGCCTCGTGGCGAATCGTCACGTCGGCGGTCGCCCGGCTGTCGGCGGGGTCGTCGCCGGGTGTGGCGGACGCGACCGTGGCGTCGTTGGCGATCGTCTCGCCGTCGGCGACATCGCCCACCGTCGTCGCCACCTCGAACGTCACCTCGTCGCCCGGCGCGACGTCGCCGCCGGCGCACGTCACCGTGTCCGCCGTCGACGTGCAGGACGGGGAGGAACCGGCCGGATCGAACGACAGCCCGTCCGGGAGCGCATCCTCGACGCGCACGTCGACCGCGGTCGAGGGACCGCTGTTGGCCGCGGTGAGCGTGAACACGACGGTGTCGCCCGGCGCCGCGACCGCGGTGTCGGCAGCCTTTGCGAGCGAGAGCTCAGCGGCCAGACCGATCGCCGTGACCGACGTGCCGGTGTTGTCGACCGGGTTCGGGTCGTTCGCCGTCGTCGTGGCGGTGGCCGAGTTGGTGAGCGTGCCCGTCAGGGCCGGGTCGAGCGTGGCGGTGAGCGTGACCTCGCCGGCCTCGAGCGGCGCCAGCGACCCGAGATCACAGGTCACCGAGCCGCCGTTCTCGGCGCAGCCCGGCGCACTCTCGAACGTGGTGCCCGGCGGGAGGGTGTCGGTCAGCTCGACGTCGGTCGCCACGGACGGACCGTTGTTCGTGACGACGATCGTCCACGCCTGGGCCTCGCCTGCCGCGGCGAGGGGTGGCGTCGCCGTCTTGACGACCGACAGGTTCGCCGAGGCGCGGACGGTGGTGGACGCCTGCGCGGTGTTGTCGTTCGGTTGCGCCTCGGGCTCGGCGGAGGTGACCACCACCTCGTTGGTGATCACGCTGCCGTCCGCGACCGCGGCGTCGATGCGGACGACGATCGAGCCGCTGACGGTGGCGCCGGCGGGCACGACCCCGACCGCGCAGCTCAGCGCGTCGCCGGTGTCCGTGCACGCCAGCGAGGAGAGTGCCGCCTGGTACTCCGTGCCCGGTGGCAGCTCGTCGGCGAGTGTCACGGCGGAGGCATCCGACGGTCCGGCGTTCGTGACGGTGAACGAGTAGGTCAGGAAGCCACCCGCGCGCGCCGGGTTCTGGAGGGCGATCTTGGTGACGGCGAGGTCGACCTCACGGTCGATGCGGGTGGTCACCGGCTCGGACGAGTCGTTGTCGGGAAGTGGGTCGCGGGTCGTCGTGCTGACGGTCGCCGTGTTGGTGAACTCCGTCCCGGCCGTGGCGGAGGAGCGGACCGACCCCTCGATGCGGATCTCGACCTCGTCGCCGGGGTCGAGTGCGCCGAGCGGGCAGCGGACGACGCCGGCGGTGATCGAGCAGGTCGCCGTGGGTCGTCCGACGACGGTGGCGCTGATCCCGGTCAGTGTGGTCGGGACCGGATCGGTGAACACCACCCCACGTGCGGTCGAGGGGCCGTCGTTGCCGACGGTGGCGACATAGGCGACGTCGGTCCCGGCCAGGACGGAGGCCGGTCCGTCCTTGTCGATCCACACGTCGGCCTCGGCGGCGAGGGTGAAGTCGGCCGATGCATCGACGGCCTCGGCGGCGGTGGCGGACGCCGTGGCCGTGTTGAGCACCAGCGCGCCGTCTTCGGCGTCGGGGGCCACGTCGGCGGCGATCGTGATGGTCGCCGACTCGTCGAGGTCCATCTCGCCGAGGGTGCAATCGAGGTATCCGGTCGCCGACACCGAGCAGGTCCCGGCGCCGGCCGGAGCGACCGACGGCACGGGGTTCCCCAGCTGGCCGGGGAGCTGGTCGACGACGCGCACGTCGGCCGCCGCCGACGGTCCGCGGTTGGTGACCAACAGACGGTAGGTGACGGGCTCCCCAGCGATCACCTGCGCGGGCTGCACGGTCTTGACGAGGTCGAGACCGGCCTGGCGGTTGACGCTGGTGTTCTCCGTGGTGCTGGCTGCCGCCGGGTTCGGATCGTTCTCGGCGGCGACCGCGGTTGCGGTGTCGACGAGCGTGGCGCCGGCCGGTGTCGTGGGCTCGGTGTCGACGGGGATCCGGATCGTCACCGACTCGTCGACGCCGAGGAGCGGCACGTCGCAGACGATGCGCGAGCCGGTGTCGGTCGGGCACGTGCCGTCGCCGTCGGTGAACGAGGCCGACGTTGCCGTCGCGCCGGTGGGCAGGTCGTCGACGACCTCGATCGCCGTCGCGATCGACGGGCCGCGGTTGGTCACCTCGATGCCGTACGCGGTGCCGAGGCCGGCGATCACGGGGTCGTCCTCGTCGATCTTCACGACGACGAGGTCGGCGGCGCGTGCGATCGGCACCAGGACCGTCGAGCTGTTGTCGTTGGCGTCGGGGTCGGGCGAGCCGGGGCGCACCTCTGGGGTGTCGCTGGTGGCGGTGGCCGTGTTCTCGAGCACTGCACCGTCCTCGAGCGTCGCCTCGGCGCTGACCGCGAGGCGGACGGTCACGGAGGTGTCGACCGCCAGGTCGCCGACGTCACAGGTGACGGTGGCGCCGTCGGCGGCGCAGCCGGAGGACGATCCGGCGGCGTCGAAGGTCAGCCCGTCCGGGAGGTCGTCGACGACCTCGACCGAGCGGGCGGTCGACGGTCCGGTGTTGGTGACCAGCAGCGAGAACGTACCGGTGTCGCCGGCGACGACCGGGTTCGTGTCGAGCGACTTGGTGAAGCCGAGGTCGGCGACCGCGATGACGTCGATGCCGGCGGTCGAGGAGTCGTTCGTCGAGACCGGGTCGAACGAGGTCGACGTGATCGAGGCGGTGTTGAGGATCCGCGTGTCCGGGAGGACCGCCGGATCGAGCGTGGCGTCGACCGCGAACGCCACCGACGCTCCGGGCGCCAGGGTGCCGAGGTCGCAGGTCGAGCGGCCGGTCGAGGTGGTGCAGGCGAGATCGTCGGGCGTGACCGTGTCGACCTCGAGGCTGGGCGGGAGCACGTCGGTGACGGTGACGCCCTCGGCGAACGAGGGCCCGTCGTTGGTGACGACGAAGGAGTACGCGACCGTCTCGCCGGCGACGACGGTGTCGAGGTCGGCGGTCTTCTCGATCGCCAGATCGCTCTGCCGATCGATCGCCGTGTCACCCGCGTCGCTGTCGTCGCCGGGGTCCGGGTCGGGACTGGACGAGGCGATCGTCGCGCTCGTCGTGAGCACCTCGCCGTCCGCCACGGTCGGGTCGATGTCGGATTCGAAGGTCCAGAGCGCCGGTGTGCCCGCGGCGAGCGTCGGCAACGCGCACTGGACGCCGGCGGCGACGACCGCGCACTCGGCCGGCAGCGTGCTCACGTCGACGACGGTGCCGGGCGGGATCGCCACCGTCGTGACCACGTCGGCGGCGTCGGAGGGACCGGCGTTGTCGACGGCGATCGTCGTCGAGAACCGGCCCCCGGCGGTCGCGCGACCGGGCACGAGCACCGAGACCGACAGGTCGGCGCTCCGCCCGATGGCGAGGTCGGCCGACGCAGCGTTGCCCGAGGGTTCGGGGTCGATCTCGACGGCTCCCACGACGGCCGCGTTCGTCACGACGACGCCGGCGGGTGCGGACGAGGCCACCTCCGCCGTCACCTCGACGGTCGCGCCGGCGCCGACTGCGAGGTCGGCGAGGTTGCACGTGATCGTCGCAGCGATGTTGCAGGTGCCGTCGGCAGTCGTCGCGGCGATCGCCCGGACGGTGGCGGGAAGCGTGTCGGTGAGCACCACGCCGGTGGCAATTGACGGGCCGGCGTTGTCGACCTGCAGCGTGTAGGCGACGTCGGTACCGGCCGTGGCACTCATCGGATCGACCGTCTTGGTGATCGTCAGGTCGGCGCGGCGCGACACGACCACCGAGGACGTCGCCGTCGGCGGTGTGTCCGATCCGGTGATCACGCGAGCGGTGTTGATCAGCTCCGTGCCGTCGGCGGTCGTCGGCGCGATCAGGCCCGTCACGACGATGTCGACCGAGGCGCCGGCGGCGATGGCGGGGGTGCAGAACACGCGGCTCGGGGCCACGATGCAGTCACCGTCGGCGGGTGCCTCGATGACCGCCGTCGCGGTGATGCCGGCGGGGAAGAGGTCGTCGATCTCCACCCGCGCCGCATCGGACGGGCCGTCGTTCCCGACGGTGATCGTCCAGGTCTGCTCGGTGCCGGCATCGGCGGTCGCCGGGCCGGACTTGGAGATGGTGAACGCGGACTGTCGGACGATCTCGATCGTGGCCGGGTCGGAGGCGGGGTCGCCCACGGCCGCCTCGGCGGTGGCCGAGTTCGTGATCCGCGCCCCGTTCGCGGTCGCGGGCCCGACCGTGGCGGTGATGGAGAGGGTGACGTCGGCGCCCGGGCCGATGTCGCCCAACGTGCACTCGATGTCGCCGGACGCCGGCGGCACCTCGGCGCACGAACCCTGGTCGGTCGCGGCGGTCACCAGCGTCAGGCCGGCCGGCAGGACGTCGGTGACGACGACGTCGGTGGCGATCGACGGACCGAGGTTGGTCACGACGAGATCGAAGACCGCATCGGTCCCGGCGGCGACGACCGTCTGGCGGGCCGTCTTGTCGAGGAGCAACCCGACGTTCTGGGTGACGCGGGTGGTCTCGGTGGTCGTGTTGTCGGCGACCTGCGCCTCCGGCTCGACCGTGCTGGCCTCGGCCGTGTTCTCGATCAGCGTGCCCGCCGGCGTCGCGGCATCGACCGTCGCCCCGATCGTGACCTGCGCGGACCCGCTCGCGGCCAGTCGCTCGATGGTGCAGGTGACGGTGTTCCCGTCGATGTCGCACGAACCGGTACCGGTGGTCACCGTGGCGGCGCCGGGCGTCACCTGTGGCGGCAGCTCGTCGCTCAGCGCGACGGACGCGGCGTCGGACGGACCGGCGTTGGTGAGGTCGATCGTGTACGTGAGGTCGGCGCCCGCATCGACAGGGTCGACGTCGTCGGACTTGGCGACGGCGATGTCGACGAGGCGCTGCGTCGTGCCGGTGAGGGTGGACGTGTTGTTGTCGGACTCGACGTCACCGTCGAACTCTGCCACGGCGGTGACGCCCCAGGCCTGGAACATCGGGATGTCGGTGTCGGTGGCAAACACCAGCAGCCTCGTGGCCGACTCGCCCGGGGTCAGACCGACCGCCTCGCAGACGATCCCGGCGCCGTCGAGGGTGCACGCCGCCGGCGACTCCGCTGCGTTGTACGTCCAGCCGTCGGGGATCGTGTCGAGCCGCAGCGTCACGGGCGAGGCGGAGGACGGGCCGTTGTCGACCATCCGGTACTCGATCGCCACGCGTCGCCCTGCCGTGGGTGCTGCGCTGATGATCGTGCCCGTCAGCTCGACGTCGGCGCGCACAGTGACGGTTGCGTCGGCCTCGGTCGTGGCGTCGTCCGGCGTCGGGTCGGGCTCGACCGCCGTGGCGACCGCCGTGTCGGTGACGATCGTCGCGTCCGGGGTGTCGTCGGCGATCGCCGCGTCGACCAGCACGGTCGCGGTCTCGCCCGGGCCGACCCGTGGGAGCGTGCAGGTCGCCACCAGATCGGTCGACGTGCACGCGGGGGCGCCGGGTGTGGTGGCGACGATCGTGGCGCCGGCGCCGAGGGTGTCGGTGACGACGACGCCGGTCGCGGACGAGGGCCCGTTGTTGACGACCTCGATCGTGCTGCGGAGGGTCGAGCCGGCGGCGACGGGATCGGGCGCGTTCGTCTTGGTCACGACGAGGTCGGCTCGGCGGGCCAGCACGGTCTGGGCATCGGCGCTGTCGTTGCTCGCGTTGGTGTCCGGCTCGGTGGCGTCGCCCGTCGCCGCGGTGGTCACCGTGCCGGAAGGAGCGTCGGGATCGAACGTGACGGCCACCGTCGACGTCACCAGCTCGTTGGCGGCGAGGTCGCCGATCGTGCACTCGACCACGCCCGGCGCGGCGAGCGTGCACCCGTCGCTCGACCCCGCCGGGTCGAAGGACCCGCCGTCGGGGAGGGTGATCGTGACGATCGCGGCGGACGCGTCGGAGGGTCCGAGGTTGACCGTGTCGACCGTGTAGGGGACCGTCTCACCCGCGGCCGCCGTCGCCGGCCCGAGGACCTGGACGGCGATGTCGGCGGACCGGGCGGTGCGGACGTCGGCGGTCGCCGAGTTGTCGTCCGGGTCCGGGTCGACCTCGTCGGCGAGGACCGACGCGGTGTTGGTGAGCAGGGTGTCCGTGGCGACGCTCGGGTCGACGTAGGCCTCGATCCGGAACTGGAACTGCTCGCCGGTGGCGAGCGTCGGCACCGTGCACGTCGTTCCCGACGGCGTCGGCGTGCAGTCGCCGATCGAGACCCCTGCCATCGTCGTGCCCGCGGGCAACACGTCGGTGAGCCGCAGCGACGACGCATCGGAGGGGCCGTCGTTCGTGACGACGATGTCGAACCCGATGCTCGCGCCGGCGAGCACCACGTCGGACAGCGCCGTCTTGTCGATGCGGAGGTCCGCCGACCTCAGGATCTCCACGCTGGTCGCCGCGGCGTTGTTGGTGAGGTCCGGGTCGTTGGCGCGGCCGGAGACGGTCGCCGCGTTGGTCAGCGTCGTGCCGGCTGCCAGCGAGCTCGCCGTCCGCACCTCGACCTCGAAGACGGCGGTGGCGCCGGGAGGCAGGTCGCCGGGACGCGTGCACGACACGGCTCCGCCGGAGCCGGTGCACTGGCCGCCCTGCGGCGACCCGACGAAGCTGACACCGTCGGGCAGCGTGTCGGCGATCGTCACCTCGCGGGCCACCGACGGCCCGAGGTTGCCCATCTCGAGGCGATAGGTGAACACGTCGCCGGCCGTGGCCTCGGCGGGTGCCGTCTTCGTCAGCGTCAGGTCGGCTCGCGTCGCCAGCGTCGTGCTGGCCGTGCTGGTGTCGTTCGTGGGCTCGGGATCGGTCGTCGTGGTCTGCACGGTGGCGGTGTTGGCCAGCGTCCCCGTCGCCCCGGGATCGGTGCCGACGGTGATCGTCGCCTCCACTCGCTCGTCGACGTCGACGGTTCCGACGTCGCACGTGACCGTGCCCGGCGTGGTCTCCACGCATGGCGCGTCGGCCGACACGAACGCGACCCCGGGCGGCAGCACATCGGTGACGACGACGCCTTCGGCCACGGAGGGTCCGCTGTTGACGACCGCGACCCGATACACCACCTCGGTGCCCGCCGCCGCCGGGACCGGGCTGACGATCAGCTTGTTGACCGCGACGTCGGCGCGCCGGACCACCGTCGTCTGCGTCGATGCCGTGTTGTTCGCCCCCACCGGATCGGACTCGGCGGCGGTGACCGTCGACCCGTAGGTGAGCACGGTGCCGTCGACGATCCCCGCGTCGACATCGAAGTACAGGTCGACCCCGGCATCGTCGCCGGCCGCGACGGCGCCGGGCAGCGTGCAGACGACCTCGTCGGGCGTCGCCGCGACACAGCCGACCGTGCTGCGGGTGGTGTCGAGCGACAGCCCGGCGGGAACCTGGTGGACGACCGTGAGGCCGGAGGCGGTGGAGGGCCCCAGGTTGTCGATCGTGAGCTGGACGAGGAGGATCTCTCCCGCCTCGACCGGCTCCGGCAGGGCGACGGCCGAGAGCTGCAGGTCGGCCGAGCGGGAGACCGATGTGGTCGTCTCGCTGCGGTTGTTCGCGGCGACGGGGTCGGTCTCGGTCGCCGCCACCGTCGCCACGTTGACCAGCGCCGCCCCGTCGGCGAGCGAGCCGTCGGCGGCGCCGGTCAACGTGACCGTGCGGCTGGCACCCGCGGGCAGGTCGCCGAACGCGCACTCCAGCTCGGAGCCGTCATCGGTGCACACGTCGCCGGCGTCGGAGGTCACCGACGTCAGCACGAAGCCGGTCGGCAGCACGTCGGTCAGCACCACGTCGCTGGCGTCGGACAGTCCTCCGTTCGTGACCTGCAGCGTGTACACCACCGGACCGCCGGCGACGACCGATGGCGGGGCGGTGGTGGTGACGGCGAGATCGGATTCGCGCAGGATGAGCGTGCGGGAGTCGTCGGCGATGTCGCCCGTGCCCGTCGCCGTGACCGTCACCACGTTCTGCGGACGGAGCTCGTTCGCGGCGGACGGATCGACGGTGGTGGTGAGGTCGACCACGATCTCCTCGCCGACCGCGAGCGTGCCGAGATCGCACTGGAAGCGATCGGGCGCCGTGCCGGTGAGCGAGCACGATCCCTGGTCGGTCACGGCGGACACGAACTCGACCACGTCGGGGAGGACGTCGTCGAGGGCGATGTCGGTCGCCACCGATGGCCCGAGGTTGCCGACGGTGATCCGGTAGCGCAGCGGGCCACCGGCGATCGCCGGGTCGTCGAGGTCGTCCTTGACCACCGTGAGCCCGGAGACCACCGCCACCGAGGTGCTGTTCGTCGACACGTTGTTGGTCGGCGCCGGGTCGGTCTCGGCGGCAGCGGCAGCCGCCGAGTTGGCGATCAGCGTGCCCTGCGCGAGGGCAGGGTCGGCATCGGCGACGATCGTGATGGTGCTGCTCGCACCGACCGCCAGCGCATCCACGTCGCAGGTCACCGTGGTGCCGTCGTCCGTGCAGGTGCCGGCGCCGCTGGTCACCGCCGCCGAGCGGAGGGTGAGCGCCGGTGGGAGCTGGTCGGTGACGACCACCGACGAGGCGTTCGACGGACCGAGGTTCTGGACGAGCACCGTGTACTCGATCGCGCCGCCCGCCACGAGCACGTCGACGTTGCTCGTCTTGATCGTCCGCAGGTCGGCTCGCCGCACCACCGGGACCGCCAGGGTGGTGGTGTTGTCGGCGGGGCTCGGGTCCACCGACGCCGAGGTCACGGTCGCCTGGTTGCCGGACGATGTGCCGTCACCGAGTGCCGGATCGGTGGTCACGCCCACGACCACCGACGTCGAGGCGCCGGGAGCGAGATCGCCGAGGCTGCAGGTGACCTCCTGACCATCGGCGGTGCAGCTCGCGCCGGACGTCGCCGGATCGAACGTGAAGCCGGCCGGCAGGGTGTCGGTGACCACGACGCCGGAGGACGGTGACGGGCCGGCGTTGGTCACGCCGAGCCCGAAGCGGGCGGCGCGCCCGGCGACCACCGGCCCGGCGAGCAACGTCTTGGTGACCGCCAGGTCGGCCTCCGCCGTGATCTGGATCGTTGCCGATGCCTCGGCCCGCACCACGCTCGGATCGCGGAGCAGCACGCTATTGATCAGTTCCGTGCCCGCCGCAACGGTCGACGTGACCCGCACGGGGATGGTCAGCTCGACCGGCACGCCCACCGCCATGGAGAGCCCGGGGCAGTTCACGATCCGGTCCGCGCCCGTGAGGACGCACCCGGCGGGAGCGGCCGTCGCGACCAGGCCGACCGGCAGCGTGTCGACGATCTGGACGTTGGCGGCGTCGGACGGACCGTCGTTCACCGCCGTGACCGTGAACGACGTCGTGCCGCCCGCCGCGGCGGTCGGGGCAGCCGCCTGCTTGTCGATCCTGAACGAGCTCTGGCGGACGATGGTCGTCGTCTCGCTCGCCGTGTTGTCGCGCTCGTCGACGTCGGTGATCGCCGACGACACCGTCGCCTCGTTGACCACGGCGGCGGCCGGTGCCGACGGCGCCACCCGCACGCCGATCTCCACCAGCGTGTTGGCGCTCCGGTCGATCGTGCCGAGGGCGCACGTCACCTGTTGGCCGACGGCGGTGCAGCGGTCGTCGGACGCATCCGGATCGAACGAGAACCCCGCCGGCAGGTCGTCGACGAGGGCGACGTCGGTCGCTGCCACGCCGCCGTTGTTGGTGACGACGAGCTGGTAGGTGGTGGCGGCGCCGGCCACGACGGGGTCGATCGAGTCGGACTTCGTGAGTGCCAGGTCGACGGCGACGTCGGACACCACGGTGTCGACCGTGTTCGTGTCGGCCTCGAACAGGCCGGCGATGTTCTGACCACGGAACGAGAACTGCCCGGTGTTCGAGACGATCCCGCCACCCGCGGTGCCGTCGACGCGGACGCGGAAGGCGAACACCTCGTACTGGCCCGGCTGCAGCGCACCACCGGTGTACGGCCTCGCGTTCGTGCCCGACCAGTAGATGAGGGTGTTCGTGGTGGTGTCGATCTGGGCGTTGTCGTCGTGCAGCGCGTCGGTCCACGAGCGGCCGACGTTGCCGGGCGTCGACGTCGACGCCACCGTGCGCATCGACCCGGGGACGTAGGTCGTGCCGGCCGGGACGACGTCGGTGAGGGTGGTCAGCTCGGTCGCCGCCGTGCCGGTGTTCTCGATGCGGATCTGATACTCGAGGACGTCGCCCGGCACCGTCGGTGCGCCGTCGACGTCGGTCACCGTCTTGGTGCCCTGGCCGCCGAGGCGCGGCTGGAAGCGGTCGATGGACAGCGTCACGGCGTTGACGTAGTAGGGGTCGGCGCCGGTCGCCCGGAACTCGATCGGCAGGCTCTGCAGGTAGTTCCAGACGTACTGGTCGGCCGACAGGAGGTCGGCGTCGAGCCCGAGCGTGTTGGCGTAGGCAGGTGCCCGGGTGGTCACCGCGGCGCCGCGATCGGAGACCGTCGAGTTGGCCACGTTGCGGTTCGGGTTCTGCGCGTCGACCAGTGTCCCGTAGGTGACCTGCAGCTGATCGCCGGTGCGGTCCTGATCGCCGTCGAGCCCGATCCACCCGACCGTGGCGTCGATCGGACCGGACGGCAGCGTGCGGAGGTCGGGGATCGTCAGGTCGAGCGGGTCGTTCGCCTCGACGAGGTGGAAGCCGTCGTACACGACGAGGTCGCGCAGCGGCTCTTGGGGGTTGGCGTAGGCGACGACGAGCGACCATCCGCCGTAGCGGCCGAAGCCCGTCGCCGCGGGGACGTCGGCGCCCCAGTACGTGCCGGCGCCGGCCGCGGCGACGATGTCGGTGACGTCGGCGAACGAGCTGTACGTCGAATCGTCGGCGGTGGTGAAGGTCGATGCGGTCACCTCGGTGTAGACGTTCCCCGACGTGGGGGTGCGCAGCGACATCGTCCGACCGTCGGACGGGGCGTTGCTGCCGAAGAAGCCGGCGTCGGTCATCGCACCCCAGTAGAGGCCGGCGAACAACACCGTCGAGCCGGCGGGCATGGCGAGTTGGGCGCTCGACGAGTTGAACGTGTCCGGGAGGCCGTCGGCGTCGATCGCGGTCATCACGAAGTCGTCGTTGTCACCGTCGATCGACCCGCTGCGCACGCCGGTGCACGACGAGAAGAAGGTCAGGCAGGTGAGGCTCGTGTTGGCGGCCATCGTGATGTTGCCGCGGTCGACGAACCGGGCCCGCTCGCCGAAGGCGGCGAACTCGTCGGCCTGCACCACCTCGGCGGCGTCGTGGGAGAGCGCGCCCGTCGCCCCGACGGCGAGCAGGGCCGCCACGAGGATGCGTACCACCCTGTGGGAGGAGGCCACCGCCACGTCACGAAGCTAGTTGAACTTCGGCTGAAGTCCGAATGGCCTGGCGGAGGGAGTGGGATTCGAACCCACGGACCCGTGAAGGTCACACGCTTTCCAAGCGTGCCGATTCGGCCGCTCTCGCACCCCTCCTGGGTATGTGCCCCGACCGCGAACCCGCAGGTAGCGGACGGGATCGGTGAGTCTACCGGCGTGGCGGGACGTCCGCGCCCGGCCCGCCGCCGGCGGCGCCCCGACGGCCGCCGACAAGTGCGGGCAGAGCGATCACCGTGGCCAGCCAGCTGAGGACGATGATCGTCGCCAGGAACACGCCGACGATCACGTACGGGGTGAGCGACGAGAACAGCAGGGGCGTGAACCCGATGGCGATGACGGCGGCATTGCGGCTCAGCGCACGGGCCGGCTCCTCCGCGAAGGCAGCGATCGCCGCGCCGCTGTCGCCCAGCTCTGCGCGCAGCTCTCGGAACCGCTCCACGAAGTGGATCGCGAAGTCGACGCCGATGCCCAGCACCAGCGTCGAGAGCACGGCGATCGGCATGTCGTAGTCCTTGCCGATGAGCCCGATCGCGCCGTACACGATGAGGATCGTCCACAGCACCGGCGCGATGCCGATCAGCGCCCAGATCAGTGAGCGGAACAGGATCGTCAGCAGCACGAGCACGATCGCCAGGGTCACGAGGAAGCCGGTGAGCATGCCCTCGACCATCTCGTCCTGCCAGACGAGGTTGAGGTAGGTCTCACCACCCCACTCGGCGGTCACGCCGTCGGGCAGCGGCATCGCCGTGAGGTGCTCGTCGGTGGCGTCGAGCACGGACTGCATCGCCTGGTTGTCACCGTCGCGCAACTGCAGGCGGATGTTCGCCCGGTCGCCGTCGGCCGTGACGAGCGTGGCGGTGAGCGGCGACGCAGCGCGGGCGTCGTCGAGGGCGACCGCCGCGTCAGCGTCGGTCGCGCCCGCCAGCAGATCGACCCACGAGGCGGAGGTGCCGACCACCTCGCCGTCGTCCCACGTGGCCTGCAGCGCGGCCACGGTCTCCGTCGTCGACGGGTCGAGCAGCAGCTGAGGATCGTCGACGGTGATCAGGAGGTTGGCGCCGAACGTGCCGGGCAGCTCGTCGTTGAGCCGCTCACTGGCGACGCGCACCTCGTGGGACGAACGGAACCAGTTGACCGGATTGTCGTTGACCTCGATGCGGGTGATCATCGGGATCGCCAGCAGCACGAGTGCGCCGGTGGCACCCAGCACCGCCCCGCGATGACGCACGGCGCCGAGCGGGAGCGCCCGCACGACCGCGGCGAACCAGCCGGCACCCGCGACCCGGCTCCCGACGGCACGGTCGATCGATTCGGCCTTCACCAACATCAGGACGGACGGCAGCAGCGTCAGCGTCAACAGCCAGGCGCCGGCCACGCCGACGGCGACGAAGATTCCGAACACCCGCACCGGCGGGATCGGGGTCAGCGCCAGCGCGCCGAAGCCGACGACGGTGGTCACGGTGGTGAAGGCGATCGGCCCGGCGAGCTCGTCGTACACGGTGTGCAGCGCGGCCCGCCGATCGCGCCGCACGGCGTAGCGGTCGAAGAACTCGCTGATGACGTGGATCGAGTCGAGGATCGCGATCGGCATCAGGAAGATCGGGATCATCGAGCTCATGATGTGGAGCGTGTTGCCGGTGCCGATCAGCAGCCCCATCGTCCAGATCACCGCCAGCATCGCCAGCAACATCGCCGGGCCGACGAGCACGAACCGACGGAAGAACAGCAGCATCAGCAGGAAGATCGCCAACCCGGCGAGCGGTGCGAACACCGCCATCTGCACGAACATCTGCTCGCCGAACGCCTCCTGGGCCAGCGGGAGTCCGGCGATGTGCCGTTCGAGCTGACCCAACGTGGCGGTCTCGTCGAGGAGGTCGTCGACCTCGTCGCGCACCGGCTGGGCAGAGGACTTCTCCGTCAGCGGGACGAAGAAGGCGAGCGTGTCGCCGTCGGCCGAGACGACGTTGCCGGCGAGCAGCGGATCGGCGGCGATGCGCTCGGCCAGGGCCGCGACCTCGGCATCGGAGGTCGGGGGCGCCTCGTCGATCGCCGTGCGCACCGACACCATGGTCGCCGCTTCCACCCCGTCGACGTCGGTGAGGGCGTCGTGCAGCGCGCTGGCGTCGGCGAGCGCCGCCGGCGTCAGCAGCGACCCGTCGCCGAACACGCCGACGACGATCATCTCGTGAGCGCCGAACTCGTCGCGGATCTCCTGGTTCAGCACGCGCGCCGGATCGTCGCTCGGGAGCATGTTCTCCGGGTCGGTGTCGATCTCGACCCGCACGAACAGTGCGCCCAGCACGACGGTGACGAGCGCCGCGATCATCAACACCCGTCGCGGCCGGCGCATCGACGCGTCGACGAGTGCCAGGGAGGCGCGCGCGATCACCCCGCGGGCTTCCTCTACGCCGGACTCCCCGATCGACACGGCCGACGAGCGTAGATCGCGGCCACGCCGTCCCCGGTCGGTGTGCGTCGCGGCCCCGGCGCGTTGGAGCGCGGTCCGACGGTGCCGGTAGGGTGGTGGGCGACGGCGGGTGCGCCCGCCGAGTGAGGTGACGACCGGGTCCTGTGCAACGGGCGCCCGTGAATCAGGTCAGGACCGGGAGGTAGCAGCCTTCAACGGCATCGACCGTGTGCCGCAGATCGCCTGGTCGCCACCTCAGTCGGCGGTCCCCCGCCGTTCGCCGTGTGATCAGGTCAGGGTGCGAGACGGGTGGCGTAGTCGGCGAGGCCGGGGGCGCCGAGCTCGTCGGCGACGGCGGGGAAGCCGTCGGTCGGGCCATCCCAGTGCCAGTCGTCGACCGCCCCGACGTCGATGTTCGTCTCGACGGTGGCGATGCGCCGGAACAGCACGGCGTCGTCGAGCTGCGCCTGCAGCGTGGCCGACAGCTTCGCTGCGCCGCGCAGGCCCGGCACGTCCCACTGGCCGGCGGCGGGCGGGATGTCCTCGATGTGGCCGTATGCCGCCAGCACCGACGCCGCGCTCTTGGCGCCCCACCCGGGCAGGCCGGGGAACCCGTCGGCGGAGTCGCCGACGAGACCGAGGTAGTCCGGGATCGACGCCGGCGGGATGCCGAACTTTGCCGTGACGCCGTCGGCATCGATGATCTCGCGCTTGCGTCGGTCGAACTGCACGACGCGGGTGCCGCGCACGCACTGCCCGAGGTCCTTGTCCGGCGTCACGATCAGCACCTGCTCGACCCGGTCGTCGGCATCGGCGACCGCCGCGGCGGCACCGAGCGCATCGTCGGCCTCGTACTCCACCATCGGCCACACGGTGAACCCCGCTGCCTCCAAGGCCCGCTCCATCACCGGGATCTGCTCGAGGATCTCCGGCTCCATGCCCTCGCTCGTCTTGTAGCCGGCATAGAGGTCGTTGCGGAAGCTCTCGATCACGTGGTCGGAAGCGACGCCGACGTGCGTCGCGCCGTCCTCCACCAGTTGCAGCGTCGAGGTGACGACCCCGGCCGCCGCCTGGTACCGGTGCCGATCGGCGTGCCGCGCCGCCGCCCCGTAGTACTGGCGGAAGAGCTCATAGGTCCCGTCGATCAGATGGACGCGCATCCCCCGCACAGTACGCAACCTGTCACAAAGGTGTCAGACCCCGATGTAACAGGTCAGGCGGACTGGGCGGCGAGCTCGAGGACGGTGTCGATCGGGAACATCCCCGACCACCCGTCGATGATCGTGCCGTCGGGGGCGAGGAGGATCGCCTGCGGCTGGGAGAACACGTCGAACTGTTGCCAGCTCTGGAACGAGCCGTCCCAGATCATCGTGAACGAGCGGGTGTCGTGGTCGTCGACGAAGTCGAGGGCCTGGCCCAGCGAGTCCTGGGCACCCATGCCGATGACGTCGATCTCGGTGCCGTGATCTCGAGCGAACTGCTCGACAACCGGGGCTTCCCGGTTGCACACGGGTCAATGCGGCGCCCAGAACCAGAGAAGGACCGGGCGATCGCTCGGGATCGCGTTGCGCAGGTTGACCTGCTTGTCGCGGTTGAGATCGTCGACGACGAGATCGGGGAATGGGTTGGTGTCGAGCGCCGATGCCGGGCTGATCTCGGTGCCCACGAGATCGAGGCCACCATCGTCGTGCACCGCCGTCGGCGCCTCGGCGGCCGGGCCATCTGCCGGGGCGTCGGAGGAGGCCTCGACAGGGGCGGCGGTCGTGGGCGCGTCGGTCGGCGCAGCGGTGTCCGCCGGTCCCGGGTCGCTGTCTGCGGTCGGCGCCGACGTGGTCGGGTCGGCGGCGTCGGGCGGCGCCGCGTTCTCGGTCGTCGCCATCGCGTCGGTGGCGCCGGGCGCGGCCTCCGATGCCGGCGCGGCCGTCGGTTCGGCATCGCCCGACCCACCGTCGCCGCACGCCGCCAGGCCCAGCGCGCCGATCGCGACCACGCCGGCGACGGCGCGAGCTCGACGGCGGTTCACCGATGCACGCATGGGGTGGAGTGTGGTCGACGGACGGCCGAACGGCGAGTCACCGGTGGCGATCTTCCGAGAACGTTTCGCAGTCAGGTCCCGGCGCTGAGCAGCTCGTGGCGCAGCTCGACCAGCTTCGGGGCGGGCTCGCCGTCCGACCAGGCGTCGGCGATGATCACGCGCTCGTACGACTCCCACTCCTGGCGGACGGCGGCGAGGTCGCCGGTGTGGGCGTGGGCGCGCATCCGCAGGCCGATCAGCTCCTCGTGACCCGGCAGCACCTGGAGGCCGCGACCGGTCGCCCAGAACACCAGCTCGGTGTCGCCGACAGCGAGGGCGTGGGCGGCCAGCTCGGTCGCCGCGCTCGTCGCCAACAGCAACGTGTTCGACGTGATGCCGTCGGCATCCGGCCAGAGGTAGCTCGTGCCGGCGAACGGGAGCTCGACGACGAGCTCGACCGCGGGGCGCAGCGTCGCCACGGCCTGCGCCGGCGGCTGCAGCCGTGCGGCCGCCAACCGCTCCTCGATGAGGTCGGCGTCGGTGATCACCAACTCGTGCAACGGCAGCTCCTCGGTGAGGGTGCGCGCCAACCACTCGGCGTCGTCGGGGGGCGGCGACAGCCGGGCGAGGCCTCGCCGCGCCTCGGAGACCACGTTGGCGAACGTGGCGTCGCGCACGTCGAGATCCCACAGCGCCGTGCGCGCCGCGGACCGCGTCATGCGGCCCCGATGGGTCGCCAACCAGGCGATCAGCTCGACCGTCTTCGAGCGCTCGAAGCGAGCCGCGTCGCCGTCGCGTGAACGGATCGCGACGCGGTCGAGGAGGTGGACGACGATCTCGTGCTCGCGGGGGACGAACTGCTCGGCGGCGGGGGAGGGCTCGTCGGCCGGCGCATCGTCGGGGCCGTCGTGTGCGCCGTCGAGCAACGGCTCGTCGGCATCGGCGACGAGCGTGGCGACCGCCGCCAACTCATCGGCATCCAACCCGACCGGCGCGAGGGCGATCCGTCGCCCGAACGCATCCAGCTCCCACCCGCTCGGTCGTCCGAGCAGCCGCGTCGGCGCGGCGGGGAGCCCGTCGTGGTGGGTCGCGGCGACGACGGCACATCCCTGTCCGGGCGGCATCGGCGGGATGGTGGCGGCGTCGGCACCGTCGCCGGAGACGAGGAGGACCACCGCCGGCTCCCACACTTCGCCCCCGGTCCGTCGCGCCCGCATCTCGAACGACGAGCGGTCGCTCGACAACGTGCTGCCGACCAACGACGCAGCGAGCTCGAGGGCGGCATCCACGTCGGCGGCGCGGTGGGCGTTGCGATGACCCAGGAAGGCATCGCACGGGCAGTCGACACCGATCAGGTTGGCGACCTCGGCGTGGATCGACGAGGCCAGTCCCGCGGCGAGCGCAGTGATGACCTGGTCGGCCTGGTCGGCGGGCGCGTCGACGGCGAGCAGGCCGCACGCTTCGAGGTCGACCAGCACGTCGTTGCCGTCGTCGGTGAGGCCGAGTTGGGCCAGCGCGACGCACGGTGCGCCGACGCGACGAGCGCTCTCGCCCAGCAACTCGATCGGAACGCTGGACGGGAGCACCCAGTCGGCACCCTCGCCCTGCCACGGCGGGGGCAGTGTCGACTCGCCCGTGAGTCGGAGGGAGACCGCGCCGTCCGGGGACACCTCGACGATCCCGATCTGCGCGTCGTCGACGATGTGCGCCGCAGCGGCCCGGATCGCGACGTCGGTGCGCAGCGCCCGCTCGCCCGGATCGACGAGGCGCAGGCGGCGCTCGGTGGCCCCGATGTCCGGATGCGGATCGGGCACTCGAGAGCGGGGCTTGGCGCCGCGCAGTCGGGCGCGACGGCGGACGGCGACGACTGCGAGGATGCCGGCGGCCAGCATCGCCGCCTGCTCGAGCCGGACCGGATTCGGCGCGGCCGGCTGGTCGGTGCGTTCGCTGTCGCCGGACCCCTCGTCGCCGGTCGGGCCGGCGGTCACGGTCGTCGTCGTCGGCGATGAGGTGGTCGCCGGGACCGTCGCCGCGGGTGGCGTGACCCGCACCGTCATCGGCGGGCGCGGCGCCGGGCTCGACACCACCTCGACCGCCCGCGGTCGCTGCTCGACGTCGCTGGGGTCGGCCCGATCGGTCGTGGCGGCCTCGGGCGCCGGCACGTCGGCCACCTCCTCGACGTCGTCGACCTGCTCGACCTGCTCGACGTCGTCGACCTGCTCGACCTCCTCGACCTCCTCGACCTCCTCGACACCGCCGGAGCCCGGGACCCGGAGCTCCCACCCGGGCAGGATCAGGTGGGGATCGTCGAACGTCCGGCCGTCGACCATCGTCGCGCCGGCGTTCTCCTCCCAGATCTCCGGCCATGCGGACGGGTCGCCGAGGTGCGCATCGGCGACCTCCGAGAGCGTGTCGCCCGGTGCCACGACATGCGTGGTGACGTCCTCGTCGGGCAGCCCCGGCGCGGGTGATGCCTGGTCCGGGCTCGACGTCGAGGCGGGCCGATCCTCCGGGAGGAGGAGTCTCCAGCCGGGCATGATGAAGGCGGGGTTGGTGAACCGTTGACCATCGGGTTGCTCGCGGCCGAGGTTGAGATCGACGATCGCCATCGCCAGATCTTCGGTGCGCGCCGGGTCGTCGTCCGTCAGTGCTGCGGCGATCGAGTAGACCGACTCCCCGCGCGCGACGACGTGCACCGCCGTGCCCGCGTCGGTCTCCACCGCCTCGGGCGCGTCGCTCGACGGCGTGGTGCCGGGGAACGTCGGCGGACCGGGCGGCGCCACGCGGTCGGAGTCCGCCGACACGATCGTCGGCGCGGGCGGCGCGGTCGCGTGGTCGAAGCGCAGGGCCGTGCCGTGCGACTTCGCCATCGCCGCCAACGGCGTGACGACCGGTGTCGTCACGATGAGTCCGGCGGCGATGAAGCGGCCGACCACCTGGGCCCAACCGAGGCCGCGGATCGGTGGCGCAGCCAGGCCCCGGTGCCGTCGCATGTGCGCGAGCTCGACGATCGTGGTGATGACGACGACGAGCAGTGCGACCCACGCGACCGTCAGGGCGATCCGCACGATCGCGTCGATCACCGTGTCGTCGCCGAGGCGGTCGCCCATCGCATCCCCCACGTCGGAGGACCGCCACGTCCACGGCGCGTCGACACCGTGCCACGGCCGACCGTCGCCGAAGCGGGCGCGGGAGAGCGCGAGCAGGCCGAGCGCCGCCAGCACCAGCGCGCCGATCGCGCCGATCGACGCCAGCATCCGTCCGACCGGGCGCGAGCCGTTCCGTCTCATCGTCGCCTCCTCTCCGCCGGACAGTGGGCGGCGGGATCCGTAGAGGGGAACCCGGATCGCTCCCCGGACAGCGGTCGGTGGGTCGTCGAGTGGCTGCTCACGGTGCACGCACCGCTCGCACGGTGCCGGTCCCGGTGACGGTCCGGCCGGCGTCGGTCACCGCCACCGACACGGTGACGAGGTCGGCCTCGACGCGGATCTCCGTGACCGTGCCGGCGAGCCCATAGCTGGCGAACAGCGACGATGCCGTCGCGGCGACGGCTCGGTGCGCCGCGGCGGGGTCGATCCGGGGCGCGTCGGCACCGCGCAGTGTCGACACGTCGGCCGACTGGGCTCCCGAACGCGCCGCCTGGAAGGCGATCGACTGTGCTGCTGACCGGTTGGACACCGAGCGGTCGACATCGCGCGCCAGCCACACCAGCCCGAGAAATGTGAACGCGAAGAGGATGACGAAGGCGGCGACCAGGCCGGCACCGTCGTCGCCGCGGCCGCGCCGCACCGACGTGTCGCGAGCGCTCACGGCCCGGTCTCCAGGCCCCGGTGGGGATCGATCGTGGCGTACGCCGTGGCGGTCGTGGCCGAGGGCATCGGGGGGCGGATCAGCTCGAGACCCGCCGTCGAGACGGTGCACGACACGGTGACGGCGAGCGTCCCTCCTGGCCGGTAGTCGATCGGGTCCACGACCACCGAGGGGGACGAGCACGAGGTCTCGTCGACGAGCATCGCCGAACCGATCGCCTGCGCCGCCGCCCGCGCCGCGCCGAGGCTGCGTTCCTGGGCGGCGGCCTGCGCAGCCGATTCGGCGGCGCTCTGCACGGTGGCGCGGCTGTCGACTCCTCGACCGAGGAACAGGATCACGAGGGCCAACCCGATCGCCGCCGGCGCCAACAGCGCGAGGCCGACCGCGTCGCTCGAGCCGCGATCCCCAGCAGCGTTCATCACGGCGTGAGCTCCTCGACCGGGACCGCCGCGGTGACGCTGACACCCGAACTGGTGCCGCGGATGATCCCGGGTGCGGCTCCCCGGACCGTGACCGTCACGACGCCCCCGACCGTCGCCACCGACACCGCGACGTCGCGGAGGTCGGTGTCGTTCACGAGCACGGCGGTCGCGGACGCCTGGGCGTCGCCGGCCGAGACACCCGACCGGGCGACGAGCGCCGCGGTGTCGCGGGCGACGACGCGCGCTTCGGTGCGGGCGTGGCTCCACAGCGCCGCCTGCCAGGCGGCGAACGCCAACACGACGAACAGCGGAGTCAGCACGGCCACCGAGATCGACGTCGCTGCCCCTCGATCGCCGCGCTCGGCCGTCGTCGGTCCGAACCTTCGCATCCTCGTCGGGCCGCGAGTCAGGGGGCGGACGGACTCTGGACGGGCGTGCTGGCGGTCGATTTGACCTGGTTCCAGACGATCGCGGCGACGACGGCCACGCTGATCGCGGCCGCCGCGTACCACAGCACCTGTTCGATCGACACGGCGCCGCGATCGCGCCGGTCGGCATCGTCGAGCGCCGGCAGCAGTCGCCGGCCGAACGTGTGGACCATCGCCAGGACGGCGGTCAGGGTGATGCTCGAGTCGTGCATTGTCGGTGTGCCTTTCTGCGCTGGTGCTCAGTTGAGGTTGAGCGCGGGGTAGATGATCAGGGCCATGAAGAGCAGCGCCATCCCCACGAGGGGTGGGGTGACCTTGTCGGTGCGGATCCGGGCGGCGGCTTCCTGCTCGGAGGCGAGCGTGGAGCGCAACGTGGCGCACTTGGCGGCGAGGGTGCGGGCGACCGGAGCACCCTCGGCAGCCGAGAGCGAGGCGGTGGCGGCCACCTGCGTGAGTTCGTCGAGACCGAGGTCGTCGGCGACCAGCGACAACGCGGAGACCAGGGAGTGGCCGGTCGCGGCCACCTCGCGCATCCGGCGGCGGAGCTCGCGGAACAGTCGACCATCGCCGTACCGTGCCGCCTGGGCCAGCGCGCCCTCGTGGCCCGTGTTGCCGGCGAGGAGCATCGTCACCATGTCGAGGTAGGCGGACAGCTGGTGGCGGAGGTCGATGCGCACCTCCTCGGCCCGCGTCATCGCGTCGCCGTGCACGAGCAGGGGCGCGCTGATCGCGGCGAGCAGCGCCAGACCCGCCGGCACGAACCACTCGATGGATGCGACGCCGCTGGCGGTGAGCGCGCCGAGCACGAGGAACGGCGCTGCGAACCCGGCGACTGCGGCGACCGCGAGGAGTCCGAGGTGGAGCTCGAGCGGGCGATCGGTGAGCCGCAGCGGCGTGCGCCAGCGGTCGATCCACCCGGGCGGCACCGTCCGCGCGCCCGCTGTGCCGATGCGACCGATGACACCGTGCCCCGCGTGGCCGGGCACGTCCGGGAGCACGGTCGCGTGTCGCCGTGGCCGCCCCAGCTCGGCCGCCGCGCTCCGCAGCGACGGTCGTCGCTGGGCGAGCCCGCTGGCCGCGAGCCAGACGCCGAGACATCCGACCAACGTGGTCGCCACGAGCCAGCCGGTGGTTCTCATCGCGACGCACCCGCCTCGTCGTGGGCGGCCGCGTTGGTGGCGAGGAACCTGCCCGGACGCGGCGAGGTCGCCAGCCGTTGCACGCGCAGGAGCAGCAGGGCGTAGATCGCCAGCACGATGCCGAGGAACACCTGACCCTGGGCGGTGTCGTACGGCGCGAGGTACTCGGCCCGCCCGAACACGACCAGACCGACGACGAGCGCTGCCATGATCACCGTCAGCAGCCGCACCTCGCGGCGGACGGGTGCCCGCTCGGCCTCGACGAGGCGTCGGCGGTCCGCGTGCTGTCGCGCCTGGTCGGCCAGCGTCGACAGCACCGCGACCGTGCGGGCCCCACGTTGGACGGCAACCAGCAGCCCTGCCGCCACGAGGTCGCCGAGCGGGTCGTCGACGTCGTCGGCGAAGCGCCGGAACGCGATCTCGGGGTCTTGCCGTCCGAGCGAAGTCGCCAGTCGTCGCACCGCCGGACGGATCGACGCCGGGCACGTCGCGACCGTGGACCCGATCGCCCCGATCGGCTGATCTCCAGCGACCAGCACGTCACGCAGGTTCTCGATCCACGACGCGAGCGCCTCGATGCGTTCGATGTCGTCGGAGCGTCGGTCGCGGCGTTGGAAGGAGCGGACGACCACCCAGGTCGAGGCGCCGAGCACGGCGGCGGCGACGAGCCATCCGGTCAACGCGAGGGCGACACCCGCGACCGCCGCGCTGCTGAGCGCCCGGGCCGGGAGGCCGGGGTCGGCCACACGTGGCGGGCGATCCCGCTCGGGCGGCGGCGTCGCCATCAGCACCACCCCGCCCGCTCCGGCGAGCGTCGCCACCACGAGCAGCGCGAGCGCCGGCGTCATCGCGCTGCCCCCTCGACGGCGAAGAGGTGATTGTCGTACCCGGCGAGGCGGAGTCGGCTGAGGTGTTGCGGTGTCAGCGGGGTCGTCTGGCGCAACGTGCCGTCGTCGCCGATCGACCATGCCTCGGTCGACGCGACCCCGCCGCGTTCGCCGAGGCCACCGACCTCGATGATCGAGGTCACGCGACGAACCGGCGGCCCGTCGCTCGTGGCGTTGCGCACCAGGTCGATGTGCACGACGAAGTCCACCGTCTGGGCGATCAGGTTCCACACCGCGAACTCCGGCAGGCTCGTGTTCGACTTGGCGACGTAGTAGGCGAGCCGATCGAGCACGATGTTCGCCGTGTGGGCGTGGATGGTCGCCAACGATCCCCGCTTGCACATCGACGCCACGTCGAGCATGTCCAGCGCCTCGTCCTCCACGAGTTCGCCGACGACGACACGGTCCGGGTTCAGGCGGCGGGTCAGCTCGACGAGCTGGCGCGTGGTGATCTCGCCCTCGCCCTCCGCGTTCGGACGTCGGGTGAACAGCGCCGGGGCGTCGGGGTGGCGCGGGTCGTCTTCGAGGCGCAGCTCGAGCAGGTTCTTCTCGACCGTGATGATCCGTTCGAGCGGACTCACCTCGCCGAGCAATTCGGTGAGCAGCGTCGTCTTGCCGGCACCGGGCGGCCCCGACACGAGGATGGTGAAGCCGCAGCGCACCAGGGCGCGCAGCTGGTCGACCACACCGTGGGTGAACAGCCCGAGGTCGGCCAGCCCGTCGAGCCCGACGTGACGCACGACGAACCGGCGCACCGCGATCCGCGGATGGGTGGAGATCCCGTGCTCGTCCTCACCGCCGAGGACCATCACGACCCGAGCGCCGTCGTCGGTCTGGAGGGTGAGCATCGGCGACGAGGTGTCGAGGCGTCCCTCGCCGGTGCGCGTCATCCGCAGCGCGAGCCGTTTCTGGAACGCGGTGAGGTCGGCGGCGGACGACCACAACCGACCGACGTCGACCTTGCGTCCATCGGTGTAGGTCACCCAGGTGGAGGCGTCGCTGTTCACGTCGACCTCCTCGACCCGGGGGTCGGTCAGGTACGTCTCCAACGGACCGGCCCCGGTGAGGTCGGCGACGACCCGCGATCGCAACGCGTGCTCGGCCGCGTCGTCGAGCGGTCGGTCGCCCCGCCGCAGGCGGGCCTCGTTGAGCTGGTCGACCTCGTCGCCGATCCAGCCGCCGACCAGCAGCAGTTGCCGGCGCTCGTCGTCGGCGAGGGCCGGCCGCCCATCCACACGCGGGGTCGTCTCCTCGTCCTCGATGGCGTCGATCAGCCGCCTGGCGACACGGTCGGTGACGACGGCGACGTCGCGGTGATCGACCCGCTCGTCGCCCAGGCGCCGGCCGTCCGGCGTGGTGATCGTCACGCCGACTCTCCGAGCAGGTCGCCGGCGGCGCAGAGGAGCTCGGCGAGATCGGCGCACGATCGCACGAGCGGTCGCCGACCGAGCCGCTTGGCCGACATCCCGCTGCGTCCGGCGAGCACGGCCGCCGACGGTGCGTCGTCGGCGATCGGGACGAACCTCGGGCGGACGAGCGATCCCCACCGCTCGAGTTGGTCGTCGACGAACGCGGCGATCTCGCCGGTGTCGTACGGGTCGTCGCCGATCACGGCGACCACGGGTTGGTGGGAGGCGTCGAGCGTGCCGAGGAGCTCGGCGAGGCGCTGGAGTCGCACCGATGCCGCGGCGGCGGAGGCGGGCTCCTGCCGATGGCACACGAGGAGGCGGTCGGCCATCCGTACCGTCGCCGGGAGCGGCTCGCCCGCACGCAGTTGCCCGGCGTCGACGAGGATCGCGGGCGGATCGTCGACCTGGGCCAGGCACGGGAGCACTGCATGGCCGGCCTCGGTGACCGTGCGGCTCGCCTCGCGGCCAGACATCGGTGCCACGAGCACCCGAACACCGCGCCCGGCGGGTTGCAGCAGCGGCTCGATCGTCGACCACGCGGACCGCGTCGCCCGCCCGCCGAGCCCGCTCGGGGCCGACGTCCTGGCGACCGCGGTCGAGAGCGAGGGACTGGCGGGAAGGCCGAGCCAGGCGGCGAGCGACCCGCCGGACGGGTCTGCCTCGACGATCGCCACCTCGCCGCGCGGCCAGGCGCTCGCTACCGCCAGGGCGGTCGTGGTGGCCCGGTCGCCGACGATCGCGAGGTAGCCCATCGACCGCGCCTACGAGCCGTCCCCGGCGGCTGGGTCCGGGCGCGGTTCCACGAGCACGATCCGCACCGTCGACGCTGCGGCAACCGTGGACGCGTCCTCGGCGGCGACCTCGACCGTGACCGATCTCGTGCCGAGCGCACTGTCGGGAGTGCGCGGCAGCCCGACGACTCGCCCGTCGATCGTCGTGGTCGTGTCACCGTCGGGATCGCCGGGGAGGACGAGTTGGATCGGCGAACGCTCGCGCAGCCCAACGGGGAGCGACCCGTCCGCGACCTCGATCGCCAGCACGGCGCTGCCGTCGGCGACCAGCGGGCCGTGCTGGAGCGCCTCGGGTGGCACCAGCGAGCCGGCGACGATCCGGACCTTCGCGTACTGGCCGACGATCGCGTCGAGGTCGCCACCGGCGATGACGTTGACGGTGCCGTCGAGGTCGGCGTCGACGGTGCGCAGCGCGTCGAGGGTGATCACCTCGCCGGCGGGGATGTCGCGCACGGCCTGGACCACCGGAGCGCGGTCGTCGAGCGATGCGTAGAGGACGACGTTGACGGCGATCGCGACGGCGACGAGCGCGGCACCGATGGCGATGCGGTTGCGGCGGCGGCCGGTCGGTCGGAAGCGCGAGCCGCTCGGCTCCACGTTCGCCAGGCCCGGCGCGCTCATCGCCCGACCGTCGCCCCGTGTGCGATGGCCGGCAGGATCGAGGAGCTGTCGCTGCCCGGCACGGCGTCCGGGAGCAACATCCCGTGGCAGGCGACGGCGAGCAGTGCGCCCACGAGCAGCCCCGGCCCGAACGCCACGGTGTCTCGCCGGCGGAGCAGCGCGACGACCGCGGTGAGTCCGGCCGCGAGTGCCAGCCCGCTCAGCGCGAGTTGCCAGTCGACTGCGCCGAGCGCCCCGCCGAGGACCAGTCCGAGCTTGACGTCTCCGAAGCCCATCGAGCGCGGCGAGGCGACGTGGAGCAGGAACATCGGTCCGCTCATCACCACGGCCCCCAGCACGATGCCGGCGAGGGGGACCGAGCCCCCGGTCGTCACGTCGACCACCAGCACGGCGATCCCCGCCACTGCGGCAGCGCCGACGAGCAGGTCGGGGAGTCGGCGGGTGTGGATGTCGACCACGACGGCGGGAACGGTGGCGGCCAGGGCGACGCCCGTCGCCAATGGTACGGACGCGACGAGCGTGCACGCGAGGGCCGCGATCGCCGCAGCGAGGGCGATCAGTCGACCGAGGGTCGGCGACGAGCGCCACGCCTCGCTCAGCAGCACGACGGCCTCGATCGCGCGCCGACGAGCGCCTGTCTCCCGGTCGGCTCGCTCGCTTCGCCGGTCGCTCGAAGTAGTCGTGTGGGTCTGCATTGCTCGACCCGGCCCGTCGCCGTTGGGCGGCGAAGCTACAGATGTGTCACTCGGAGGGAAAAATCTTCGCGCGTCGTCCGAGCGTGATGGTGGTGTCACACCCGGACAGTGGGCAGCCCGCTGACCGAATGGGAACGGCGATCGTGGATCAGTCGCCGGACAGCGCCCGCACCGTCCACTCCAGCGTCCAGCCGAGGAAGGCGTAGAGCTGGTGTTCGGGCGAGTCGGTGTCGTCGGCGTGCTCGGCGGTGTCGTCGTCGACGATGCCGAGCATCGAGCCGAGCACGAGGCGCACGGCGTTGAGCGACTGCATGAAGGCCAGCGTCTGGTCCTCCGTGAGGACGGGCGCGGCGGCGGGGTCGAGCACGTCGACGACGATGTCGATCGACGCCACGCGGGCGGTGACCAGCTCCTCGCGCATCAGCCGCTGATACTCCGCCTCGGCCTCCTCGTCGTCCGGGTAGGCGGGCGGGAACAAGCGCGCGAGCAATTGGTCGTGCTCGTCGTCGTCGCCGAGGAGCAGGGCGCGCAGCTCGCCGAGCAGCCGCGCCAGCAGCTCGCGCTCCTCGGCCTGGAAGCCGAGCGCGTACCCGCCGTCGGTGCGGCGGACCGGGGCCACGAAGGGGCGGTCAGACATCGGCGTGCGCTCCCTCCCGCGCAGCAGTCGCCGGCGGTCGCGGCGTCGTCGGCGAGCGGTCACTCATCGTGTTCCATCGTCGCCCACAAGCTGTGCTCGTGGAGTCGGAACACGTGCATCTCGGCTTCCTCCCGGGTGCCGCTGGCGACGACCGCCTTGCCCTTGTGGTGCACGTCGAGCATCAGTTCGGTGGCCCGCTCGAGGGAATAGCCGAACAGCTTCTGGAACACGAACGTGACGTAGCTCATCAGGTTCACCGGGTCGTTCCAGACGATGACGATCCACGGCCGATCGGCGACGGTGGTCTCGTCGACGTCGGGATCGACCACCTCCGTCGGCTCCAACGTCGTGGGCATGTCTCCCTATTCAACCTGCCCGATGCCGCTGTGGCACCGCGCTGGATTCGTGCCGATCCGGGGGAGCGCGATCGGTCCGGCGCACCGTACGATGTGGGCCTCCATGGCTGTCGGCTCGCGTCCCATCGTGCCCTCGCGCCTCGCCCCCGGCGGCGTGGCCCACGGCTCGCGCCGAACCCCGAAGAGCGTCGTCGGCGCCTATGTCGCCCTCACCAAGCCGCGGATCATCGAGCTGCTGCTCATCACCACCGTCCCCACGATGGTGCTCGCCGAGCAGGGCTGGCCGAGCACGGGCCTCGTGCTGATCACGCTGCTCGGCGGGGCGCTCTCCGCCGGCGGCGCCAACGCGTACAACATGTACGTCGACCGCGACATCGATGCCCTGATGGAGCGCACCCGGGGACGCCCGCTGGTCACCGGCATCATCGCGCCGCGCAACGCGCTGATCTTCGCCACCCTGCTCGAGGTCGCCGCGTTCGCCGTCCTGTGGGCGGGTGCCAACCTGCTCTCGGCCGTGCTCGCGCTGGCCGCCTGCGCCTTCTACGTCGGCGTCTACACGATCTGGCTCAAGCGCACGAGCCGCCAGAACATCGTCATCGGCGGTGCCGCCGGCGCCGTCCCCGTCCTGGTCGGGTGGGCGGCCGTGCGCGACTCGCTCGACTGGACGCCGGTGGTGCTGTTCGTGGTGATGTTCCTGTGGACCCCACCGCACTTCTGGGCGCTGGCGGTGAAGTACGCCGACGACTACCGGGCCGCCGATGTGCCGATGCTGCCCGCCGTCGTGCCGCTCAGCGAGGCCGTGCACAAGATGATCGCCTACACAGTGGCGATGGTTGCCGGCACCCTGGTGCTCTGGCCCGTCGCCGACCTCGGCTGGATCTACGGCGTCAGCGCGGCGGTGCTCGGGGCGATCTTCATCGGGGGCACGCTGGCGCTGGCGAAGTACCCGACCCCCGCCAACAGCATGCGCCTGTTCGGCTACTCCATCACCTACGTCACCCTGCTCTTCGGAGCGATGATGCTCGATGTCTTCGTCACGCATGGTGTGTGACCCTCGACGCGAGCGGCCAAACGCGGCCCGCGCTGCCGGCGAACGCAGCGACGGCTCCTGAGCTTGTGAGTTTGCGCGGTTTTCTTGGCTCCGAGATTTCCCGCGACTCGGGGTCGTGCAAGTAGTCTCGGGCCGACATCACCCGCGCCACAGGTCCGACTGCTGCGACCAGTGAAGCCACCCAAGCGAGTCACACGAAACGCATGACCACCATCGACACCAGCCCTGATGCCGTCGCCTCCACGTCGGGCGATTCGGCGATCGAGCGCGCGCTGCGGGCGGCTGCCAACGCCCTCACGTCCTCCGACCACAAGGTCATCGGCCGACTCTTCGTCGCCGGCGGGCTCCTCGGACTGCTCGCCACGCTCGTCGTCACCGCACTGCTCGACCTCGAGCGGATCGACGGCGACGGCTTCCTGCTCGACGAGAACTCGATCGCCCAGCTGATCGACGCCCAGCGCGTCGGGTTGGTCTTCGCCGCCGCGTTCCCGCTGGTGATCGGCCTCGCCCTGGCGGTCGTGCCGCTGCAGCTCGGCGCCCGGTCGTTGGCCTTCCCCCGCCTCGCCGCGACCGGCCTGTGGATGTGGTTCGGCGGCCTGGTGTTGAACATCATCAGCCTCGCCAACAACGGCGGCACCCTGGGCGGCGACGGCGACATGGTCGATCTGTTCATCGGCTCGCTGGCGCTCATGGCGATCGGCGTCACCGCCGCCGCCGGAGCCCTCGGCACCAGCGTGCTCACCACCCGGGCGCCCGGCATGACCCTCAAGCGGACCCCGCTGTTCAGCCAGGCGGTGCTCGTCTACGCCGGCGCCGTCATCCTCGTGATGCCGGTGCTGTTCGGCACGCTGGTGTACCTCTTCATCGATCACCGCTACTCCCGCGAGGCCTTCGGCGGCAACGTCGGGATCCTCGAGTGGGCAGGCTGGGCGCTCACCCAGCCGACCACGCTGCTGCTGTCGATCCCGATCTTCGGGCTCCTCGTCGACCAGGCGGCGGTGGCGTTCGGCAAGCGCACGGCGCTGCGCGGGGTCGCCCTCGGTGGCTTCACGCTGATCGGCGTGTCGGCCCTCGCCGGTGTCACCCAGCGCGGGTTCTTCGCCGTCGACTTCGACCAGGACGCCGGCGATGCGGTGCAGGAGCTGCTGCCGTACCTGTTCTTCAACCTGCTGCCGCTGCTCGGGGCCCTGATGGTGCTCGGCGTGATGGCGTTCGCCGCGAAGCCCGAGAAGGGCGCCTCGCCGCGGATCACCGGCGGCTTCCTGCTCTCGCTGTTCGGCGTGCTGATCGTCGTCGTCGGCATGGTCGCCAACGCGCTCTACGAGATCGTCGACCTCGAGCTGATCGGCACCGTCTTCGAGGAGGGCACGACCCTCGCCGTGGTCTACGGCATCGTCATCGGTGTCTTCGGCGGGCTCGCCTACTGGGCTCCCAAGCTCTCCGGTGGCACGATCGGCATCGCCAAGTCGGCGCCGGTGGCGTTGCTCGCCGCCGGCGGTGCGGCCGTCGCCGCCGTCGCCCTGATGGTCGCCGGCTTCCTCGATCAGCCCGGGCTGTACCTCAGCCTCGGCGCCCACGACGACAGCGACCTGGCCGTCTGGAACATCCTCTCGCTCGTCGGCACGGCGCTGTTCGCCCTCGCCGTGCTCGGCTTCGTCGGGCTCCTGCTCGGCGCCCGCCGCACTGACGACGACGACGACGAGATGCCCGCCGGCGTCCAGACCGTCGAGTGGCTCACGGCCTCACCGGCGCCCGCCGACAACTTCGAGACCGTGCCGGTGGTGCAGTCGCCCGAACCGGTGCTCGACCTGCAGCCCGCCACCACCACCGGGAGCAACGCCTGATGGAAGCCCTCGCCGCACCCCCGGCCCCGCCCGCCAAGCGCCAGGTCCTCGTCGGATTCTCCTTCGCCGCCGTCGCCATGGCGATGCTCGTCGGGGGGATGCTCGGCGTCTGGATGCTGCTGCGCACCCGGGCGATCGATGCCGGCAACGACTGGATCCCCAGCGGACTGCACGTGCCCGAGGTGGCGAGCAACGTCATGCTCATCGCCTTCCTCCCGGTCTGCGTGTGCGCCCAGTGGGCGGTGTGGGCCGCCGCCCGCAACGACCGTGCCAACGCGGTGTTCGCCCTCGGCATCACGGGCCTGTTGGCGCTGATGATCATCAACGCGCAGTTCTTCGTGTTCCACGAGTTCGGGGTCGCCCTCGCCGACGGCACCTACGGCTCGCTGTTCTTCGGCATCACCGGGGTGTTCATCGCCCTGATGATCGTCGGTCTGCTGGTCACCATCGTCACCGCCTTCCGCGTGTTCGGCGGCCGTGCCGACCGGGAGTTGCTCGCCGGCCACGCCGTGTACTGGTATTCGATGTCGGCGGTCTTCGCCGCCATCTGGTTCGTCGTCTACGTCACCAAGTGAAGCCACCGATCTGAGTCACTGAATGTTCACCACCGGTTCCAAGCTCCTCATCGGTTCGGCCCTCGCCGCCACGATCGCGGCGGTCCTCTACGGGGTCACGCTCGACGGCTCGATGGGCACGATCGGCCTGGTCGCAGCCGCAGTCGCGCTGTGGTTCCTCGTCGGCGTCAACGCCGTCGTCCGTGACGGCAACGTGCTCGACACCGACGACGCCACCGTCGCCGCCTCCGCCGCCGCCCACCGCATGCCGGGCAACAGCGTCTGGCCCCTGGCGATGGCCGTCGGCGCCGTCCTCGTCACGGTCGGGCTCGTCACCCAGCAGACCGTGGTGGTCATCGGGTTCGTCCTGTTCGGCGCCGCCGGTGCCGAGTGGCTGGTGCAGGCGTGGTCCGAGGCCAGCTCGTCCGACGCGGCCTACAACGAGGACGTCCGCGAGCGGGTCCTGCAACCGCTCGAGTTCCCGATCCTCGGCGCCGCCGTCGTCGGCATCCTCGTGTACGCCTTCAGCCGGGTGATGCTGTGGCTCTCCAAGGAGGGGACCGTCGTCCTGTTCTCGGTCGCCGCCGCGATCATCCTGGCGATCGCCGCCATCATCGCCCTCCGGCCGTCGGTGCGCACCGGCGCGATCGGCGGGGTCCTGGCGATCGGCGCGATCCTCGTCATCGGTGGTGGCGTGGCCGCCGGCATCGACGGCTCGCGCGACATCCACCACCACGAGACGATCGACGAGCTCTCCACCGAGGGCATCTGCGCCAGCCCCGACGAGTTCGAGGCCGACGAGAAGTCGAGCCAGACCATCAGCGACACCCAGGGCATCGCCGCCACGGTCACCCTGGAGAGCGACGGCACCCTGTCGCTCGACGTCTCCGGCCCCCAGCCCGGAGGTTCCGACGCGCTGACCCTGCCGCGGTCGAACACCAGCAACATCGCCTTCCACAACGAGTCCGATCATCATCGTCGGCTGTCGCTCGACCTCGGCACCGAGACCATCGAGACCGAGGACGGCGAGGAGGAAGAGGTGCCCAACCAGACGTGCACCGCGCTCGTCGAAGAGGGCGGCGCCCAGTTGCTCACGGTGAGGATCGACCTGCCGAGCATCACGGCGCCCGACGGGTACTTCTTCTTCGTCCCCGGCGTCGACACCGCCATGCTCGAGGTGGTCGTGCCGTGACCCCCCACAGCTCCACGAGCGACGCGAGCGAGATCCGAACGGAATCCCAACCAGTGCGAACCATCAAGAACGTCATCACCAGCAAGGCAGGCCGGATCGGCGGCGTCGTCGCCGTCGGTGCGCTGCTCGCCGGCTGTGCCCAGGACGCTCCGCAGGACACCTGGGACCCTGCCGGGCCGAGTGCCCAGCAGATCCAGGACCTGCAGTGGCCGGTGTTCGCGATCGCCGGCGTTGTTCTCGTCCTGGTACTGGTCGTCCTCGGATTCGTCTTCCTCAGGTACCGCGACAAGGGGCAGCCGATCCCCGAGCAGACGCACGGCAAGCCGGCGCTCGAGATCACGCTCACGATCATCCCGGCGCTGATCCTCATCGGCGTCGCCATCCCGTCGGTCGGCACCCTGCTGGCGCTCAACGACTTCGACGACACCGAGTGCGTCGTCAACGTCACCGGCCAGCAGTGGTGGTGGGAGATCGACTACCCCGTCCAGGACGGCTGCGGTGGCATCGAGGAGCCCATCGTCACCTCCGGGCAGATGGTGATCCCCACCGGCACCGCGATCGTCACGCAGGTGACGAGCCGCGACGTGATCCACTCGTGGTGGATCCCCCGCCTCAACGGCACGAAGGACGCCGTCCCCCTCGATCCCGACGACTTCCAGACGTGGAAGGACGGCCAGCTGGCGGCCTACGAGTCGCCCACCGACGAGCTCGCCGCGACCGGCGAGCAGACGTTCATCGCGCAGTGCGCCCGGTGCCACCAGGTCGACGGTCTCACCGACTCGGCCGGCGAGCCGATCATCGCCCGGCCCGACGTCGAGGTCTACTCCGGGGCGGCCCCGAACCTCACGCACCTCATGTCGCGCAACACGTTCGCCGGTGCCACGTTCGACCTCCTCGACGGCGAGTGCTGGGCCGACGTGTGGGAGGCCTCGCCCGACGAGTTCGGCGAGCGGTACCTGGAAGGCGTCACCGCCGACTGCCTCAATGCGCCGCAGTTGCGCGACTGGTTGCGGAACGCGCCGCTCATGAAGCCGATGTACACCGATCCCGAGAAGCTCGATCCGACCGATGGCAAGGTGCGCGGCATGCCGTACCTCGCCCTCAGCGAGGACCAGATCGACGAGCTTGTCGCCTACCTGCTCGACCGTCAGTGATGGGAGCGTTCTGAGTCATGGCAGTCATCGAACGACCAACCGACACGCCGGCCCTCGCCGGCGGTCCCGCGGTCACCGCGAGCTCTTCGTTCGGCTATCTGCGCCGTCCGGTCGAGACCACGGGCTGGCGCTCGTGGGCGTTCACCGTCGACCACAAGAAGATCGGCATCATGTACGGCGTCACCGCCATGGTGTTCTTCCTCGTGGGTGGCATCGAGGCCGGGTTGATCCGTGCGCAGCTGGCGTCCGCCGACGGCACGATCCTGTCGGCCGACAAGTACAACCAGATGTTCACGATGCACGCCACCACGATGGTGTTCCTCTTCGTGATGCCGATGGCCGCCGCGTTCGCGAACTACTTCGTGCCCCTCCAGATCGGCGCTCGAGACGTCGCGTTCCCCCGCATCAACGCCTTCGGCTTCTGGTGCTTCCTGGCCGGTGCGATCTTCATCAACACGTCGTGGCTGCTCGGCGGGGCCGCCGACGGCGGCTGGTTCATGTACGCCCCGAACTCGTCGGTGCCCTTCTCGCCGACCGACGGCATCGACTTCTGGGGACTCGGGCTGCAGATCACCGGCATCGCCTCGCTGACCGGCGCGATCAACCTGATCGTGACCATCATCAACATGCGAGCGCCCGGGATGACCTTCATGAAGATGCCGATCTTCACGTGGATGATCTTCGTGGTGCAGTTCCTCCTGGTGTTCGCGATCCCCGTCATCACCGTGGCCCTGTTCCTGCTGATGTTCCAGCGCAGCTTCGACGCCACCT
>CAYGLH010000001.1:0-61792 GCA_964350535.1 uncultured Ilumatobacteraceae bacterium | reverse complement strand
CGTCCTCTCGTCACGTGCGGGTGCTGGTCGGCGACGACATCGTCGCTGACTCGCATCGACCCACCGTGCTCTTCGAGACCGGTCTGCCGGCGCGGTTCTACCTCCCGATGACCGATGTTCGTGCCGACCTGTTGCGGCCCACCGACACGGCGACCGCATGTCCCTACAAGGGATGGGCGCGCTACTGGTCGGTGCAACTCGAGGATCGCGTCATCGACGACGCCGTCTGGTCCTACCCGACGCCACTGCCCGAGTCGGCGGCGATCGCGGGGCTCGTCAGCTTCTACCCGGACAAGTTCACGATCGAGGTCGACGGGACTGCCGTCTGAGCGGACGCACGAGCGTCAGAGGTGCTTGGTCGCCTCGCGCACCGTCAGCGCGCTGAGCGTGTCCCGGTGGTGCTCGACGAAGCGGCGCACCGCGCCGGGATCGGTGCGGGCGTACTGCCGGAGCGCCCAGCCGATCGCCTTGCGGATGAAGAAGCGTTCGTCGTCGGCACGGCGCAGGCAGTACCGGAAGAGCCGCTCGGGATCGGTGCGCTCACCCTCTTTCAGTTGGTGCAGGATCGCCGTGCGCGCCAACCACATGTCGGCGTCGTCGATCCACTCGTCCATCGCGGACACCAGTGCATCGTTCGCCGCCACGAGCGGCTCCACGCACCCCGTGGCGAGGGCGTCGACGGTGTCCCACCACGACTTCGACGTGATCAGCCCGCCGACGGCACCGAGGTGACCGGCATCGAGCGCCTCGACGTGCGCCGCGAGCGCGTCGGCGCCGACGTACTGGAACTCGCGCTCGGGCTGGCGCCAGCAGGCCTGCGCGAGTGCGACCGCAGCATCGCCATCCGCCTCGGCCAATGCCGACCTCACGATCCGCCGCGTCGCCTTCCGACGCGCCGGTGTCTTGACCCCGATGAACTCGAAGCGCCCGCGCATGTACGCCCGCATCGGCTCGCGATCGTCCGCGACCGCCACCTCCTCCAGCGCGCCCCGCAGTACGGCGACCACATCGTCCACGGTGGGAGTGCTACCAGACCGCGCGGCCCCGACGTGCGCCGGCCACACCTGACACACTCGGGTGATGGACGAGGGGGTCGGACGCACGGTGGTCGTCACGGGGGCCGCGTCGGGGATCGGCGCCGCGTGCTCGGCCGTGCTCGCCCGCGACGGCTGGAACGTGATCGGGGTGGACCGCGACGGCGGCGAGGGCATCCATCGGCTCGACGTGACCGACGAGCGCGGGTGGGACGAGTTGATGGCCGGGATCGGGACGGTCCACGGGCTGGTCACCAGCGCCGGGATCCGCACCCGCTCGGCGATCGTCGACACGACGCTCGCCGACTGGGAGCGTCACCTCCGGGTCAACCTCACGGGGACGTGGCTGGCGATCCGCGCGTTCCTCCGCGCCGTGCCCGGCGACGGCGCACCGCGGGCGATCGTCACGATCGCGTCGGTCAACGCGTCGATCGCTGTCCCCGGCCAGGCCCACTACGTGGCATCGAAGGGTGGCATCGTCGCACTCACCAGGGCGGCCGCGCTCGAAGGTGCTCCTCTCGGGGTGCGGGCGAACGCCATCGCCCCCGGCCCGATCCGCACCCCCATGGCGGCTGAGCGGCTCGACGACCCCGACCAGGTCCAGTGGTTGACCGGACGCGTGCCGCTCGGTCGCGTCGGCGAGCCTCCGGAGATCGGCGAGATCGCCGCCTTCCTGCTCTCCGAGCGGGCCTCGTACGTCAGTGGCGAGGTGCTCTATGCGGACGGAGGCTGGGCCGCCAACGCCGTGTGACCGACCGAGTCGGCGCGACCCGTCGTCAGGGGACTAACGTCGCTCCGATGGGGTATGACGTGCGGCTGGACGGCGACGAGTGCCTGAGCTCGGGGAAGTGCATCCTGGCCGCTCCGGACTTCTTCGTCTTCGACGACGACCAGATCGCCACGATCGCCGACGACGCGCCACGCCCCGCCGACGAGGTGCTGTTGCGCGCCGCCCGTCACTGTCCGAGCGGCGCGATCGCGCTCCTCGACGACGGCGTCGAGATCGACCTCTGACGGCGACCTGTTACATCGGGGTCTGACACCTTTGTGACAGGTCAGGGGGTGGGGTGCTCGATGGCCCAGCGGATGGAATCGACGATCATCTGATAGCCGGTGCACCGGCACAGGTTGCCCTCGAGGCCCTCGCGGATCTCGGCACTGGTCAGCTCGGCGGCGCGCTCGCCGGCATCGTCGACGAGGCCCGTCGCGGCCATCAACATGCCCGGTGTGCAGTAGCCACACTGCAGGCCGTGGCACTGCCGGAAACCCTCCTGCACCGCCGACATCCCGTCGTACGGACCCGTGAGCCCCTCGACGGTCGTCACGTCGCCTCCATCGGCCTGCACGGCCAGCACCGTGCAGCTCTTCACCGAGCGACCGTCGAGCAGCACCGTGCAGGCGCCGCAGTTCGAGGTGTCGCACCCCACGTGGGTGCCGGTCAGGCGCTCGTGCTCGCGGAGGTAGTGCACGAGCAGCGTGCGGGCATCGATCTCGTGCGAGGTGCGCGTCCCGTTGACCGTGACCGTGACGCCGACCCGACGCTGCGGTGCGCCGCTCATCGCGCACCGCCCACGGCAGCGTCGTTGATCGCTGTCCACACCTTCTCGGGCGTCGCCGGCATGTCGATGTGCTCGACCCCGAACGGCGCCAGGGCGTCGACGACGGCGTTGATCACCGCGGCAGGAGCGCCGACGGCCCCCGACTCGCCGATCCCCTTCGCCCCGAGCGGGTTGTTCGGACACGGCGTGGTGACGCGTCCGGCTTCGAACTCCGGGACGTCCGCGGCCGACGGCGCGAGGTAGTCGAGCAGCGTGGCGGTGACCGGCTGCCCGCTCCGGGTGTCGAAGCGCATCTCCTCGAACAGCGCCTGGGCGACGCCCTGCGCGACGCCGCCGTGGACCTGCCCCTCGGCGAGCAGCTGGTTGAGCGCCGTGCCGCAGTCGTCGACGAGCACCATCTTGAGCACCTCGGTGGCGCCGGTCGCCGGATCGACCTCGACCACACAGGCGTAGGCGCCCGAGGGATACGAGAAGTTCGGTGACTCGTGGAAGAGCCGCTCCTCCAGCGAGCCGGCCTGCAGCTCAGGGGGGATCGCGAGCGGCTGGAACGAAGCCCAGGCGACGTCCCCCCACGACACCTTCTTGCCGGGAGAACCGCGCACGTTGAACGCGTCGTCGGTGACCTCGAGGTCGTGCTCGCTGGCCTCGAGCAGGTGGGCGGCGATCCGCTTGGCCCGTTCGAGCACTCGGCCCGACGCGACCTTCACCGCCGAACCGGCGGTCGGCACCCCGCGCGAGCCCATCGTCCCGATCCCCTGGATGACCGTTGCGGTGTCGCCGGTGCGGACCTGGATGCGATCGAAGGAGATGCCCAGTTCGTCGGAGGCGATCTGGGCGAAGGTGGTCTCGTGTCCCTGTCCGTGCGGCGAGCTGCCGGCGAACACGATCGCCGACCCGTCGGGCTGCACGCGGATCTGTGCCGACTCCCACGAGGCCAGGTGACCGAACCCTTCGAGCGAGCCGTTCGGCCCGAACCCGGCGATCTCCAGCCAGCACGACAAGCCGATGCCGAGGAGCTTGCCGTCGGGATCGTCGCGCCGACGACGCGCCTGCTCGACGCGCACCGCGTCGTAGTCGACGATCCGCAGGCACTCGTTCAGCGCCGCGTCGAAGTCGGCCGAGTCGTAGACGACGGCCTCGTTGTGGGTCTCGTACGGGAACGACGACGCCGGGATGAAGTTCCGACGCCGAACCTCGGCCGGGTCGAGGCCGGTGCGACGGGCGACGACATCGACGATGCGCTCGATGGAGAACGCCGCCTCGGGCCTGCCGGCACCGCGATATGCCGCGACCGGCGTGGTGTTCGTGGTGACCGTGCGGTACGACGCCTCCACCTTCGGGATGCGATACGCCCCCGCCGCCATCCACGTGGTGAGCACGGCCAGGCCGAGTCCGGTCGGGTCGGGATACGCACCGAGGTTCTGGGTGACCACCAGGCGCAGCGCCTTGATGCGCCCGTCGCGCCCGAAGCCGATGTCGATGTCGTGCACCTGGTCGCGGCCGGGCGACATCTGGACCATCGCTTCGGAGCGGGTCTGGGCGAACTTCACCGGGCGGCGGGTCAGCTTGGACAGCGCTGGCGCGACGAACAGCTCCGGGTACCACACCATCTTCGAGCCGAACCCCCCGCCGACATCGGGGGCGATCACGCGGCACTCGGTCTGGCTCAGGTCGAGCCAGGTGGCGAGCTGGTTGCGGAGGTGGTGGGGCGCCTGGGTGGTGGCCCACACGGTGAGCCCGTCGGGTCGCCAGTCGGCCAGGCACGCGACCGGCTCGATCGGCACCGCCGCGCAGCGCTGGTTGACGACGTGCAAGCTGGCCCGCTGATCGCTCGCGTCGAGTTGCTTCTCGAGGTCGTCGAGCATCGGCACCACGGTGATCACGTTCGATCCGTGGTGGGCGAAGAGCGGGGTGGCATCGGGCGCGGTGGCTGCCTCGATCGTGCTCATCGCCGGCAACGGCTCGTAGGCCACCTCCACCGCGTCGAGGGCGTCGGCGGCCGCATAGCGGTCCTCCGCCACCACCACCGCCACCGGCTCGCCGACGAAGCGGACCGTGTTCCGGGCGAGCACCGGGCGCTCGAGCTCGGGCAGCCCTTGCGGCAGGTCGGGGTACTCGGTGAAGTCGGCCGCGGTGTACACGCCGACGACGCCATCGACGGCGAGCGCCCGACGCACGTCGATGGAGCTGATCCGGGCGTGCGCCTCGGTGGACATCACGAACTCCGCGAACAGCGTGCGCGGCGGCGCGAGATCGTCGACGAAGGTGCCCGTCCCGGTCAGCAGGCGCGGGTCCTCCTTGCGCAGCACCTTGGCTCCCACGAGGCTCATCGACTCATCTCCACTTCCGATCGATCGTCATTCCGGCTTGATGTGGTGACCCTCGGTGTCCTCCGGATCGAACCACCACTCCTGCGCGTTCTGCTTGCTCTGGTCGGTCTTCGGGCTGCCCCAGCCCAGGAGCTTGCCGAGGAACCGGTCGGGGCCGCTCTCCTCGCGCCGCCACCACCGACGCTGTCCACCGTGCACCCGCTTGCGGTACGACGAGAACCCGACGGCGACGATCAACGCCACGCCGAAGAACAACGACTCGATCCACGTCGTGCCGACTCCCGCCAACTGGAGGCCCTTCACGCCGGACTGCAGGACGAACACCGCGAGCACGGCACCCCACACGTTGAACCGTCGCTTGAACTGCGTCGAACCGAGGAACGCCGCGGCGAAGGCCGGCAGCAGGTACGGCGCTCCGGACTGCGCCTGGGTCGAGCCGAACTGGGCGGCGAGCATGACCCCGGCGAGCGCCGCGAAGGTGGCGGACACGACGAGGGATCCCCAGACGTAGCGGTCGGTCTGCACGCCGGCGAGGCGGGCGGCGTCGCGGGCACCGCCGGTGGCGAACAGGTAGCGGCCAGCAGCGGTGTGCTCGAACACGTACCACAGCACGAGGGCCAGCACGAGGGCGAAGATCACCGTCTTGTTGAGCCCCCACGCGAACTCGGTGGCGAGGTTCTTGAACGAGTCGGGAAACCCGAGGATCGATCGGTTGTCGGACAACCACACCGCGAACGCGGTGAGGATCGAGCTCATGCCGAGCGTCGCGATGAACGAGTCGATCTTGATCTTCACCACGAGAAAGCCGTTGATGTTCCCGACGACGAGCCCGACGGCCAGCGCGGCGAGGATTCCCATCGGTGTCGACCACCCTTGGTCGACCATCGCCCAGCCGGCGGTCACCGACGATGCGGAGATCGTGCCCGCGATCGAGAGGTCGAACGCACCCGCGGCGAGCGGCACGAGTAGCCCGATCGAGGTGACGACGAGGATCGCGTTGGCGTTGAGCACCGATCGGTGGGTGAGCCACGTGAACCACGTGTCGGGCACCCAGATCATGAACACGGTCCAGATCAGCAGGTAGAGGTAGACGACGCCGATGTTGCGCGGGGAGAACATCTTCCACTTGATGGGAGACCGGCGCGTGTCGAACCGGCTGTCGATCTTCTTGGTGCGCTCGATCCGCTCGTCGACCACCTTGTGCCGACGGGTCAGCTTGTTCTTCTTCAGCGTCGTGCGGTGCGTGACGTCGCCCGACCGGTCGTCGACCCTCACCCGCGTCGCCTCCATCCGGTGAGCTTGGACCGCAGGGCACCAGCGAGCGTCGCCAGGCGGCCGGGGGTCGATGGTGGTGCGATGTCGACGGCGTCCGGTGGCGCGTCGTCCGCGGCATCTTCGGCGTCGGCGGCAACGTCGGCGTCGTCGCGGATCACGATGAACGACACCGGGTCGCGCGCGGTGCGCATCGTCTTGCGGCGCGACGTCGCCCCGAGCGTCTCGGCGATCACCCGGCCTTCGTCCAATGTCGACCCGCTCAACTCCACGGCGACGGCGCCCGAGCGCATCACGAGCACGCGATCACAGAGGTGGACGAGCTCCTCGGCATCGGAGGAGGCCACCAGCACCGCCATGCCGTTCGCGGCGGCGTCGCTGATCTGCTGGTAGATCGCCGCTTTCGCGCCGACGTCGACACCCTGGGTCGGCTCGTCGAGCAGCAGCACCCGAGGTTCGGTGCGCAGCCACCGCGCCAAAACGGCCTTCTGCTGGTTGCCGCCGCTGAACTTCTCCATCCGGCGGTCGAGCAGCGGTGGCTGCACGTCGAGCCGCTCGGCCCACTCCGCCGAGGCCGACCTCATCGCCCGTCGGCTCAACCGGCCGCGCTGTTCGAGCGGTCCGAGGCGGGGCAGCGGAATGTGCTCGTACAGCCGCTCTTGCGGATCGAGGCCGTGCGACTTGCGGTCGGCGGGCACGAGCGCCATCCCCGCCTCGATCGAGTCGCGCGGCGTGGCGAACACCTTGCGCTTGTCGACGAGCACCTTCCCGGCGAACCGCGGCGTGGCGCCGAAGAGCGCCCCGGCGATCTCCTCGCGCCCCGATCCGACGAGTCCGGCGACGCCGAGCACCTCGCCGGCGTGGAGCTTGAGCGACACGCCGCGCAGCGTCATGCCGAACACCATCTCCGCCTCCAGGGCCGGGCGTCCGGCGCCGACCCGGCGATCCGGGAAGAGGTCTTCGACCCGCCGGCCGACGATCAGCTCGACGAGCCGGTCCACGTCGAGGTCGCCGACGTGAACACCTGCCGCGACGACCTTGCCGTCGCGGAGCACCGTCACCCGGTCGGCCAGCTCGAGCACCTCGTCGAGCACGTGGCTGACGAACAGCACGCCGCCACCGACGTCGGCCACGCGACGTACTTCGCGGAAGAGCGCGTCGACCTCACCTCGGTTGAGCGACGCGGTCGGCTCGTCGAGCACCAGCAGGCCGGGCTCGCTGTCGTCCCAGTCCTGCAGGGCCCGCACGATCGCCACCGCCGCCTGCTCCGCCGCCGAGAGCGTGGCGACGGGCTGGCGCACGTCGGGCGCCAGCCCGAAGCGCAGCAACAGCTCTTGGGCCCGGCGCACCTCGTGCCGCCACCTGATGTGGCCACCGAAGCCGGTGCTGTACCCGTGCCCGAGCCCGAGGTTCTCGACGGTGCTGAGTGCCGGGACCAGACCGAGGTCCTGGTGGACGATGCGGATCCGCTGGCGGTCGTGATGGTCGAGGTGCCAGAGGTCGACCCGCCGCCCGCCGAGCACGACCTCTGCGCCGTGGTCGGCGCGCACGTATCCGGCGAGCAGCTTGATCAGGGTCGACTTGCCCGACCCGTTCTGGCCGACGAGCGCGTGCACCTCGCCGGGCCGCACCTCCAGGTGCGCCGAGTCGAGCGCGAGCTGACCCGGGTACGTCTTCGACAGTGACCCGACCGCGAGCACGGGCGCCGGCGCGACGGGGTCGCCGAGCGAGGTGTCGGGGGCCCCGCCGCGCGGGATCGTGCTCGTGGTCATCGGGTCAGGTCGGCGGCGCGTCGGCGGTCACAGCCCCCAGAGGGCGATGAACTGGTCCTGGAAGCCATCGACGCCGGGCCACAGCGCGCTCGGGTCGTCGTGCATCGAGTCGGCCTCGAGGATCTGCAGCGGCATGCCGCTCACGAGGATGTCCGGGTGGCCGTCGATGACCGCTGCGGCGGGGGTCTCCGCCGTGCCCGGCCCGTCGCCGGCCAGGATGCGGGCGGCTGCGTCGATGGCCCGCCAGCCGAGCAGCTCGGACGCGATCGCCACCTCGGCGACCTGGTGCTGGCCCTGCTCGATGAAGGCGAAGTTCAACGGGCCCCCGGCCTGCGAGATCGCCACGGCCTGATCGCCGAGGTCCGCCGCATCGATCGCCTCGGGCACGCCGAAGAGCATCCCGCCGAAGGCGTAGACCACCATGTCGATGTCGGGGTTGGACTGCAGAGCGGACACCACCGTGGTCGGCAGGTTCGTGCCGATGTCGGTGACCGCGACCTCGATCGTCTCGACCGAGCACGACGGGCACGCCTCGGCGATCTCGGTCTCGAAGCCCTCCTGCACCGTGGAGAGCACCGGGAAGGTCGGCAATCCGACGAAGAGGATCTCGCCGGTCTCACTGGTGACCGCGGCATAGTCGGCCATCAACACGCCGTAGAAGTAGTAGTCGTCGTTGGTGAGCAGGTTGACCGACACGCCGTCGCCCGGCTCGTACCCCTCGGGCATCGACCATGACACGACGGGGATGCCCTGCTCCGAGAGGGTCGCCAACTGTGGCGCGAACCACTCGCGCGGGTTCCCGCTGGTGAGCACCACGTCGGGCTGGGCGGCGATCGCCGTGTCGAACGCCGTGGCGACCGTGTCGGGTGTGTCCTGGTGCGACGCCGTCTCGTACTCCCAGCCGGCGGCGGCGGCGGCCGACTCGAGCCCGATGGCGATCTCGGCGCAGACCGGCACGCTGCACTGCACGTAGAAGACCTTGACGCCGGGCTCGACGGCGACCGACTCGCTCACGGGGAGCTCCGTCACCGGCTCGCGGAAGGCGTCGACCCGTGACTGCGCGTCGCCGCCGGCGGCATCGCCGTCGTCCATCGGCTCGGTCTCCGCCGTGGTGTCCTCGGCGGCATCGCCGTCGTCCATCGGCTCGGTCTCGGCGGTGGTGTCGTCAGCCGCGTCATCCATCGGCTCGGTGTCGGGCGTGTCGCCGGTGGCGGCCGTGTCGTCCTCGGTCGCCGCGTCGGTCGCGGCTGCCGCAGTGTCGTCGGCACCGTCGTCATCGTCGTCATCGCCGCAGGCTGCGACGAGCAGGCCGCATGCTGCGACGGCCGCGACGAGACGGCGCACGGTCGATCGTGAAGTGGTTCGCATGGATCCCCCTGTTGTTCCCTCGGACGGGGACCTTGCCCCGCTGAGCGACAATGTAGCCGCGACGGCCACGGGGTCGCTAGACGCCTGACGACGCATCGTCGAGTCGGTCAGAAGTCTTGCCCGTCGAGCGCCACCTCCTGCGCGGTGATCCGGCCGTCGCGGACGTCGAACCGGTCACGCCCGGCGGCCCGGAGCCGGCCCTCACCCACCACCTCCCAGCGAACGGTGGCCGACCAGGGCGACGTCACGTCACCTTCGACCCGACCGAACCTGACCTCGCCCCCGCCGAGGCGTGACGGAACCGACCCGAAGTAGTCGCCGAGTGCCCGCCAGCCGGCGTGCACGTCGCCGCCGCGCGTGAGCACCGCGTCGAGGGCGTAGTCGGCGACCATCCCCACGACGTCGCCGCGTCGCACCGCATCGAGGTGCCGGCGCACCACGTCGACCGCCGGGCGCGCCGCGAGCCGGCGGTAGACGGGCCCGACCCGCGCCCGCCACGCGGCGAGATCGACGTAGTCCCGCACCGACGCCACACGCTCGGTCGCCGCATCGATCTCGAACACGCCGTGGCACGACACGGCGCACTCCTCGCCGTCGAGCCAGAACCGATCGATCCGTTCGAGATGCACCGCACCCGCGCGCTCGGCGCTGCTCACCACGTCCCACCGCACCTCGTCCGACCATCCGAGGATCCCGCCCAGCATCGCCAGTACGGCGTCGGACCCGACCACCGGCTCCTCCGGCACGTTCTGCCACGTGCACGCGCTCGTGATGCGGCGCTCGATGGCGCGGAGGTCGCGCGACTCGATCGCGGCGATCAGGTCCGCTGCGACGCGGGCGGCGGTCATCGGGGGCGGTTGGCGTCGACCGCGGCCGCCGACGCATCGCGCAGGGCCTCGAGCTCGGGGCTCGTCGCCCAGAAGTCGTGGAGGCCTGAGTCGTCGAGGTGCTCGGCCGTGAGCTGGAGCGCGATGTCGTGGCGGACGTGCTCTGCGGCGAGCAGCGCGACCGCCGGGTCGTCGCTCCACATCCCCCACACCTCCTCGCCCACCGCGCCGGCGATCATCGCTTGGTCGTGGTCGGCGACGACGATCGAGATGCGCGTCCGAAGCCGTTCGAACACGACCTCGGGCGGACTGTAGGAGTGGGTGAACACGCGACCGCCGAGTGGCGAGACGTCGCCGTAGGCGATCGTGAACACGTCGACACCGCGCTGGATCGCGGCGTCCACCGACGGGACGAAGTCGGCCGATTCCTGTGGCCAAACCGACAGCCATAGCGTCCGTCGAGCGCTCTCGACGACGTCGATGCCGCGCCGGGTGACGTCGCCGCTCCCGCTGACGTGTTGCACGACGCGAGCAGAGGTCGCGGCCGCGATCTTCGGCAGGGCGACCTCGAGGCCGGCGATCGTGTCGTGCGCCTCGCGCCGCAGCCTGCCGATCAGCGCGTCGGGCGGCAGGGGCACGTAGGAGCGGTTGGTGTCGTCAGACCGGACCTCGAACGCGGCGCCGCGGGCGACCAGCTTGCCCAACGTCTCGTACACGGTCGAGCGCGGCACCCCCGACTGTTTGGCGACCTCGTAGCCGTTCATCGGCGCGCCGCCGGCGAGGAGGGCGAGGTACGCCTTCGCTTCGTAGCCGGAGAGGCCTGCGGACTTCAGCAGGTCGAGCGGGTCGGTCGCCGTGGTATCGATCGCGGTGAGGCTAGTGCTGACGCCATCACCGCCCCGGGACGCGGCCGGGCCGCAGCCGGGGGTGGATCGGCTGCGGCCCGATGTGGGGGGATCTTGGGGGGATGGGTCAGGACGTGATCAGGGCATGCACTCATGCACGGGGGTCACGTCACCGGCACGGTCGTCACCAGTAATGTCGTCGGCCGCCGATCGCATGGCCCGTGGCGCCGAGGATCCAGAAGATCAGACCGATCACCGCGAGGATGATGCCGATCGTGTACAGCACGGGAATTCCGACGACGGCCCCGATGACGATGAGGATCAATCCGAGTATCAGCATGGACGGGAGATACCCCGGCCCGCTGAGGGGCAAACCCGCGTTGCGAAAAACTTCTCGACGCCCGGCTACCTGAACCGACCCGACGACCCGAACAGCACGGGGTACCTGCCCCACATCTGGCGGGTCGTGGTCGGGTCGAGCGCGGGAGGATCGTCCGGGTCGGGCCGGGCGCCGGCGGCGAGCAACGCACCCGCCATCACCGTGATCGCCCCGAGCAGGTGGTGGTCGAGACCGTCGACGGGGTCGAGGCCGCCGGCGAGCTCCTGGCCGAGGCATGCGTGCATGCCGTGGCCGAAGCTCAGTCCCCACGGCGCGACGCCGTCGGCGCGCTCGCGGTACGGATCGAACTCGGCCGGTCGAACCCCGACGGCGAGCGGATCACGGTTGGCGGACTCGACGCTGATCGCGACGACCTCGTCGGCAGCGATGCGCTCACCGGACTTGAGCAGCACCTCCTCGGTCGCGATGCGCAGCGCGACAGGGCTCGCCGGGTGGAGGCGCAACGACTCGTGCACGAACCGCTGGCGCACCTGCGGATCATCGACGAGCGCCTGCCGATCGTCGGGGCGCTCGTCGAGCCACGTGAAGATGTGGTGCATCGCGTGCACCAGTTCGGCCGACGTGGAGTGCGAGCCCACCCACGGGAAGTAGGCGATCTCGCGCAGCACGACCTCGTCGGGGAGGTGCAACCGGTCGTGGTTGCGCAACAACGTCGTCAACACGTCGCGCGGGAGCTCGGCGTCGTCGAGTCGGCCGCTCTCGACGTCGGCGACCAGCGCCGCCCGTCGAGCCCGCGACGGTTCGAAGAACTCGGAGGCGAACGCCGCCAACGCGGCGTCACCGTCGGCGATGATCTGCGCCTTCCCGCCGGTGGCATGGGCGACCGTCGACGCCGTGGCCAAGCGGGCCATCAGGCCGTACAGGCGCTCGAAGGCGGTGTCGCGCTCGCTCCCGGTCGGAAGGTCGACACCGGCGACGTCGAGCGAGAGGGCCATCATCGTGCGCCGGGCGAGTGGCAGCACGTCGCCACCGCCGGCCGCTACCGGCGCGGCGAGCACGTCGTCGATGATCGCCGGGATCCGCACCCGCTCGTACCACGAGAACGTGTCCCGCCGGAACAGCCGGTTCTCCAGTCGCCGGCGAGCGAGGTGATCGTCGCCGTGGAGGTTGACGATCACCCCGTGCATCAGCGCCCGACCCTCGTCGTAGAGCGCCTGGCGGAGGACGCGCGTGCGAAAGGCCTCCCGTGCTGCGGCGTACGTCGTTAGTTCCCTCACTACGGATCGTTCCCGGCGGCTACAGTAGGTCGTCGATGGGGACCGATCCAGGGGCACGCTCGATGCTCGTCACCGGGGGCGCGTCGGGGCTCGGCGCGGCGATCGCCGTGAACGCCGCCCGCGATCACCGGGTGGGCGTGCTCGACGTGCACGCTCCGTCGGAGATCCCGCCCGGCGCCGACATCACCGGCTTCGTCGCGTCGGTCGACGACGAGAAGGCGGTCGAGGAGGTGTTCGCCGAGTTCGGGACGCCCGACGTGGTCGTGAACAACGCCGGCATCGTCCGCTTCGGTCCGCTCGCCGACCTCGCCACCGACGACTTCCGTCGCGTGCTCGACGTCAACCTGGTCGGCACGTTCATCGTCGCCCGGACGGCGGCGCGCCGATGGATCGCCGAAGGCCGACGCGGGGTGATCGTCAACGTCACCTCGATGAACGGGGTCGTCGCGGGGCCGAACGCCGGTGCGTACGGGCCGTCGAAGGCCGCGATCGCACTCCTCACCTCGCAGATGGCGATCGAGTGGGGACCGCACGGGATCCGCGTCAACGCCGTCGCGCCGGGGTTGATCGACGGCGGCATGTCCACCGAGATCTACGCTGATCCGGCCACCCGCGAAGCCCGCCAGTCGAAGGTGCCGTTGGGGCGCCTCGGCACCGTCGACGACATCGCGGCGACCGTCCGGTACCTCGCCTCGGATGACGCGGCATACGTCCACGGGCAGAACATCGTCGTCGACGGCGGGGTCACCGGTTCGGTGATCGCCCACCTGCCACGTCCCCAGTCGGTCGATTCCGTCGGGCACAACTGAGGGTCGGTCGATGGCAGGTCGGATCCTCGTGCTGACGGGCGGGTCACCGCACGCCCACGATTTCGACGCCATCGGCGACGCGCTGTCCGAGGTGGCGGCCGCCGACGGGTACGTCGTCGAGCGCACGGACCACCCCGACGCAGCGGCCGAACGCCTGACGGACACCGGACCGCCCATCGACGCATTGCTGGTCGACGCGCTGTTCTGGCGCATGCTCGGCGATGCGTACGCCACCTGGCGCGACGACTGGGGATACACCGCACCGACGGCGACGAGGGACGCCCTTGCCGGGTTCGTCGAACGCGGTGGCGGGCTCGTCGCGATGCACACCACCCCGATCTGCTTCGACGATTGGCCCGGCTGGGGCGACATCGTCGGCGGCGGGTGGCACTGGGGTGTGTCGGCACATCCACCTGCCGGACCGGTGCGCGCCGAGGTCGTCGCCGACCACCCGGTCACCGCGGGCGTGCCGGCGCATCTCGAGCTGGTCGACGAGGTGTACGGCGACCTCGACCTCCGACCCGGTCTCGTCGTGCTCGCCACCGCCCGTCGCCACGACGACGACGCCGAACAGCCCGTGCTGTGGGCCCATCGGTACGGCGCAGGTCGCGTCGTCTTCGACGGGTTCGGGCACGACGCTGAGTCGATCCGTGATCCGGGCCACCGGCGCGTGATCCTCAACGCCATCGACTGGGTCCTGGCCGACGGCCCAGATCGAGCTGGCGCGGTCCAACCCCCGACGGTTGTCGAGGACGATCGGTGATGCGTCCGATCGAGGGGATGTCCGTTCTGGTCACCGGCGGCGGCTCGGGGATCGGCGAGGGCATCGCCCGCTACATGGCGGGGAACGGCGCGATGGTGACGGTGTCGGGACGTCGGGCCGACCGGATCGAAGCGGTGGCGTCCACGCTCGGAGGGCGCGGTCGTGCGGTCGCTGGTGATGTCACCGTCGCCGACGATCGGAGCCGGATGATCGACACCGCCGTCGAGCACGGCGGCCGTCTCGACGTGCTCGTCAACAACGCCGGGAACATGTATCGCGGACCGCTCGCCGGGCTCGACGAGCAGCAGCTGATCGCCGTCTTCCACTCCAACGTGATCGCCGGGATGATGCTCGCGCAGTCCGCGCTGCCGCACCTGCGAGCGACGTCGGGAGCGATCGTGTTCATCGGGTCGACCCACTCCCAGCGGGCCTTCCCCGGTGCCAGTCCGTACGCCGCCACGAAAGGTGCGCTCGAGACCTTGACGGGCGTGCTCGCCGCGGAGCTCGGCCCGACCGGTGTGCGCGTCTCGTGCGTCCGCCCCGGCGGTGTGTTCACCGAGCTCAACCAGCGGGCGGGGCTGTTCGCCGACGACGCGGCGGCGCTGGCCCGCCTCGAGGCGCTCGCACCGGCGCACGCCCTCGGGCGGCTGGGCACGGTCGAGGAGATCGCCGAGGCCGTCGACTACGTCGCCCGGGCGGAGTGGGTGACGGGCAACGTGCTGACCGTCGACGGAGGGTTGGGACTCGGCGTCACCAACGAAGCCCGCCCGCCGCACGTCGACGACGACACCAACCACGGAGATTCGGAGAGGGGACCCGGATGAGCGAACCAGAGGTGATCACCATCACCGACTACGCCGAAGCGAAAGAGACCTACCGCCAGAAGGACCTGCGTCAGGCGCTCTACGACGCCGGCGAGGTCGTGATGGCCGACGTGCTCGTCAACCTCCATGCGGGCGAGCACCGCGATCGGCGCCGTCTGGAGAACCGGTTGTTCCGGCGCGAGACGTTCGAGCTCTACGAACGCGAGCTGTTCCCGCCCATCATCGAGGCCACGTTGGCGCCCGACCTCGCCGCGGGCCGCTCGGAGCTCGTCGACCTGGGTCACCGGATGATGATGAACCTGGCGGCGTTGACGGCCGGCGTCGATCGGCCGCTGGGCACGCCCGACGAGACCCGCCACCTGTACGACTACCTGATGCGCTTCATCGAGGGAGCCACCCTGGCGCACTACACGGGCGACCGGGAAGCAAAGCGCGACGAGATCGCTGCGAAGCTCTCTGCCTTCGACGACGAGTTCGTCACCCCGTCGATGCAGCGACGCCAGGCGATGCTCGATCGCGGTGAGGCGCCGCCCAAGGACGTCCTGTCCATCCTGCTCGCCAACGAGGACGCGCTGCACCTGCCCCACGACGTGGTCGTGCGCGAGGTGGCCTTCTACCTGCTCGCCGGCGCGCACACGTCGGCCACCGCCTTCACCCGCGTCGCCCACAACATCTTCACGTGGCTCGCCCAGCATCCGGACGACGCCGACCTGGTGCGCACCGACCGACTGTTCGTGCAGCGGTGCACGCACGAGACGGTGCGCCTGCAGCCGTCGTCACCCGTGGCCATGCGGTGGGCGCTCGACGACATCGACCTGAAGACCGGGCGCCACATCCCCAAGGGTGCCAAGGTCGTGATCGACCTGCTGTCGGTCAACCGCGACACCGAGGTGTTCGGCACCACTGCCGAGTCGTTCGACCCGACGCGCGAGCTGCCCGACGGCGTCCCCGCGTACGGGCTGTCGTTCGGCTCGGGGATGCACGCCTGCATCGGCCAGGACCTCGCCGCCGGCCTCGTGTTCGACGGCGACTCCGCGATGGAGGACCACATCTTCGGTCTGGTGCCCGAGGCGGTGCAGGTGCTGTTCGACCACGGTGCGCGCCCGGATCCCGACGAGCCGCCGGAGATGGACGATTCGACCACTCGGCCGTACTTCGGTCGCTACCCGGTGGTGTTCGGGAGTTGAGCGAGGACGGCCCCCGTGGCAGCGGCGAGGATCATCGCCCGCTCGGCCGGGAGGTGTCCGGCAGCCAGCGCGTCGCTCTGCACCTCGACGCTCAGTGGTACGGCGGGCGGTACCACCGCGAGCAGGTCGACGAGCGGCAGGTCGCCCGCGCCGGGCGCGAGCCGATGGTGACGCGCCTCGTGGAGCAGGTCGCGCGGTGCGACGCTCGGGCCGTCGCACAGCTGCACCCACGCGAGTCGACCGCTCGCCACGATCGCCTCCAGCTCTGCGACGCCGGCGCCGACGCGAACGTGGTGCAACAGGTCCACGACGACCCCGCACCCGGTCTCGTCCGCGACCTGCAGCGCCTCGAGCGGCGACGACGGATCCGTCCACGCCATGTACTCGAGGCCGACGGTGAGACCTCGCTCGCCGGCGGCCGCGACGACGTCACGCAAGCCAGCGATCGTCGCCGACCGTTCGCCGCGGTCCGACACCACGAGCACCCGCGACGCGCCGACCACGACCGCCGCGTCGAGCAGCGGCGCGGCGCCGTCGTCGGTCCCGATGCGGTGGACCTCCACATCGTCGACCGACACCCCGCGTCGACGCGCATGCGCCGCGACGGATGCCGCGTCGCGGCCGCTGCGCCCGGGGTCGTGGTCGGCGGACAGCCGCAGGCCCACCCCGTCGAACCCCGCTGCCGCCGCAGCGTCGATCAGATCGATCGGGCCGGCGTCCAACATCGTCCCGGCAGCCAGGCTGAGGTGCGGGCGCGCCACGCGGGCAGCGTAGGCGCCGGGGGTGCCCGATGATCGACGTGCACGCGCACGTCGTGTTGCCCGGCGTCATGGGCTGTGCCGGCCACTACGGACCCGAGCTCGGCATCGGACCCGAGGGACGGCCCCGGTTCCGCGTCGGCGACTACGTGCTCGACGGCGTCGACTACACCGACACGCCCTTCATGGACGTCGACCGACGCCTCGCGCTGAACGACCACCTCGGCATCGATGTCCAGGTGCTGTCGCCCAACCCGATCACGTACTTCCACCACATCGATGCCGACACGGCAGCCGGGTTCTGCCGCTGGCACAACGACGAGCTCGCCACCGTCGTCGCCGCGCACCCCGACCGGCTGGCCGGGTTCGCCCAGCTGCCGATGCAGGACATCGAGGCGTCGATCGTCGAGCTGCGACGGGCGGTCGGCGACCTCGGTCTGCTCGGCGCGTACATCGGCACCGACTTCGGCACCGACTTCGACGACGACGCGCTCGATCCGTTCTGGGCGACCGCCGTCGAGCTGGACGTCCCGGTGTTCATCCATCCCGCTCCGAGCGGCATCGACGGCCCGTTGCGCGACGCCAGGATCCGCAAGTACGACCTCGACCTGTCGCTCGGCTTCCTGTACGAGGAGACCCTCGCCGTGGCGTGTCTGTTGTTCGGCGGCGTGCTCGACCGGCATCCCGAGCTCGACGTGTGCCTCTCCCACGGCGGCGGTGCGAGCGCCTTCATGGCCGACCGCCTGCACCACCAAGGTCGGAGTCGGCCGTGGGCCAGGGACCGGCCGGTGGACGTCGCCGGCGGCCTGCGCCGCCTGTGGTTCGACCAGCACGTCCACGACGACGATGCGCTCGCGCTGCTCGAGCGCAAGGTCGGACGCGACCGCCTCGTCGTCGGCACCAACCTCGCCGGGTGGGATGCGCCGACCGAGCCCGACCACATCCACTTCGTCGACGACTACGACACCAACGCGGCGCGATTGCTGCGACGCCCCGACCTCGTCCCCACGGGCGATCGGCGGGACGGAGCCGAGCATCGCCAGGACTACGCTGCTCCCGAGGACGGCCCACGATGCTGACCGACACGCCCGTTCACGTACGCAACGCCACGCTGCTCGACGGCACCGGAGCGCCGCCGGTACCCGGCGTCGACGTGGTCACCGACGGCGACGCGATCACGGCGGTCGGCCCGACCGGCAGCCTCGACGACCGCGTCCCCGCCTCGGCGACCGTGATCGACGGTGCCGGCGCGACGGTGATGCCCGGACTGATCGATGCCCATTGCCACATCACCTTCGACGACGTGCAGTCGAACGACGAGCTGTTCTTCCACCGTCCACCGGTCACGGCGGCCCTGCTCACGGCGTTCAACCTGCCGAAGCTGCTGCTCGCGGGCGTCACGTCGTTCATGGATCCCGACACCGTCGCCGGTGTCGGCCCCCAGGTGCGCGACGTGGTCCGTTCGGGCGCGTTCCCGGGGCCGCGCATCGCGACGGGTGTCCAAGCGCTCCTCACGTCGGTGGGCGGCACCGCCGGGCGGCTGATCCCCGACGAGGGTGAGGTCGGCTACGCCCGGGTGGTCAACACGCGCGACGAGATGGTCACCACCACACGCCGCCAGATCAAGGCCGGCGCCGACTGGATCAAGATCCACGCCACGGGCTCGATCCCGTCGCACCAGGGTGAGTTGCAGGTGTGGACCCTCGACGAGATGAAGGCGGTGTGCGACACGGCGCACGACCTCGGGGTCCCGGTCACCGCGCACTGTCGGAGCTCGTCGTCCACACGTGACGCGGCGTTGGCGGGCGTCGATCTGATCCTGCACGCGTCGTTCTTCGACGAGGACGCGCTGGAGGCCGTGGTCGACGCAGGTGCGGCCATCTGCCCGACGTTCACCTTCCTCGCCAACCTCGCCGATCACGGCGAGCGGGTCGGTGCAGGGATCGGGATGACCGACGTCTTTCGCGGCGAGATCGAGGCGACGGCGAAGATGATGCGTCGCGCCCACGACGCAGGTGTGCGTCTGCTGTGCGGGTCGGAGAGCGGGTTCGCCCTCACGCCGTACGGCCACTGGCACGCCCGTGAGCTGGAAGTGTTCGTGGACGAGTTGGGCATGTCCGGCGCGGAGGCGGTGGCGTGTGCGACCAGCAACAACGCGCTGGCGATGAAGATGAGCGGCGAGCTCGGCGTGATCGCCGAGGGATGTCGGGCCGACGTGCTCGTCGTCGACGGCGAGGTCGCCGCCGACGTACGTCTCCTGCAGGACCGGAGCAACCTGCGCGCCGTCGTGTCCCAAGGCCGGCTCGTCGATCTCGACACGCCGTGGCCCTCACGCGGGGCGATCCCCGGGGAGAAGGTCGCCAACTGGGCGGCCGAGATCCTCACCTCGGCACGCGCTCGCGGATGAACCTCAGTCGACCAGCGCGGCGAGGCGCTCGAGGAACGGTCGCTGCGCGCCGAGCAACTTCCGCGTCGCCGTCTCGAGTGTGCACCACTCGGCACGGTCGCACTCCGGGAAGCGTTGCATCCGGCCCGACTTCGGCGGCCACTCCATCTCGAAGGTGTTGCTGACCATCGTCGCGGCATCGAAGTCACCTTCGAGTGCCCACACCAGGACGCGCTTGCCTCCCTGCTGCGTGACCTCGCCGAGGTCGACGGGTTCGGCGACCGAGTCCGGGGCGCGACCGAGCTCCTCGACGAACTCGCGTCGTGCGGCGACCAGCGGATCCTCGTCCGGGCCGAACTCGCCCTTCGGGATCGACCAGGCACCGTCGTCCTTGCGCGCCCAGTACGGACCGCCAGGATGGACCAGGAGCACCTCGCGTCCGGGCCCCGATCCGCGGTGCAACAACAGCCCGGCGCTCGTGCGTGCCATCACGCCAGCGTGCCACGGCGATCGCCGCTCCGACATGGCACCGCTGGAACCGCCTCCTAGGGTGCGGGGCGATGCTGCGCGTCCGGGGACTCCACAAGCGCTTCGGTGACGTCATCGCCCTCGACGGTGTCGACCTCGACGTCGCGCCCGGCGAGATGGTCGGCTTCCTCGGCCCGAACGGCGCCGGCAAGACGACCACGATGCGGGCGATCATGCGGCTGATCGAGCTCGACGCGGGAACCGTGACCTGGCGCGACGGACCGATCGACGACGCCACCCGGGAGCGGTTCGGGTACATGCCCGCCGAGCGCGGGATGTACCCGCGCATGCGCGTCGGTGAGCACCTCGAGTACTACGCCCGCCTCTCCGGGTTCGACGCGGCGGGAGCGACGCGGGCCGCCGACGAGTGGATGGAACGGCTCGACATCGCGGCCCGCCGCGACAGCGAGGTGCAGGACCTGTCGAGCGGCAACCAGCAACGCGTCCAACTGGCGTTGGCGCTGATGACCGGGCCCGAGCTGCTGGTGCTCGACGAACCCTTCTCCGGTCTCGACCCGCTGGCGGTCGAGAACCTCGCCGAGGTGCTGCGCGAGCAGGTCCGGCAGGGCACCGCGCTGCTGCTCAGCAGCCACCAACTCGACCTGGTGGCCGACGTGTGCTCGGCGGTGAGCATCGTCAACGCAGGATCGGTGGTGCTGCGCGGCGAGGTCGCTGCGATCCGCCAGGCGTCGCCGATCCGCTACGTCTCGGTCGACTTCGCCGACGAGACCGAGTGGACGCCATCGATGGCCGAGGCGACCGTCCGGTCCGTGGACGCACGGGCGACGCGCATCGAGGTGCCGACGACGATCGCCCCCGGCGAGGTGCTCGCCGATGCCGCGCGAGCGGGCACGGTGGCGGGGTTCACGTACAGCCCGCCCGACCTCTCCGAGGTGTTCATCGCCGCCGTCGCCGAACCTGCAACGCAGGGGTCTGGCACGTTCGGAACAGGTGGGGCATGAGCGGCGCGACCCTCCTCGTCGCCCGGCGCGAGATCGTGCAGCGGTTCCGCGGCAAGGCGTGGTACGTGTCCACGGTGATCGCCGTGCTCGCCGTGCTGGCGGTCGGGATCATCGCCCGCTTCGTCAACATCGACGACCGCACCGGCGTCGACGTCGTGGTGGTCGACGGCGCACCGGCCCAGCTCGCCGAGGTGCTGCCACAGCTCGGCGACGTCAGCAACTACGACATCGAGGTGACCGACGCACCCGACGCGGCGGCGGCCCGACGGGCACTGGACGACGGCGACGCCGACGTGGCGCTCGTGCCCGACGACGACGGCGGCACGGCGTTGTACGCGGGCGACGTCGACGGTGGTCTGCAGCCCCTCCTGCAGCAGGCCTGGACGAGCGCCGGCGTGCAGGCCGGGCTGGTCGACGCCGGCGTGTCGCCCGACGAGATCGAGGCGATCATCGGTGCGAACGGGCTGACGGCCGAGTCGATCGACCCCGACGGCGACGACGACGGCGACGACCTGTCGACGCTGATCGGGATGTTCTCGTCGATCGCCCTGTTCATCGCCGTGCAGATCTACGGCTCCTACATCCTGATGGGCGTGGTCGAGGAGAAGGCGACCGCCGTCGTCGAGGTCCTGCTCGCCCGGGTCCGGGCCACGGCGCTGCTCACCGGCAAGGTCATCGGCATCGGGCTGGTCGCGCTGGCCCAGCTCACGATCATCGTCGCCTGCGCGGTCGGCGCGCTGGCGATCTCGGGCGCCGAGATCCCGTCTGCCCTGTGGACTGCGCTCCCGTCGATGCTCATCTGGTTCGTCGGCGGGTTCGGGATGTACTCGTTCCTCTACGCCATGGCCGGCGCGATGGTCAGCCGGCAGGAGGACGCCCAGGCCGCTGCGACGCCGGTGACGATGCTGCTGATGGCGGTCTACCTCAGCGTGTTCATCTTCGCCTACGACCCCGACCTCACCGTTGCCCGCGTCCTCTCGCTGATCCCGCCGTTCACGCCGCTGATCATGCCGCTGCGTGTCGCCGCGGGCAGCGCCTCGGTCGTCGAGATCCTCGTGTCGATCGCCGGGATGGCGCTGGCCACCGCACTGGTCGCCGTGTACGCCGGCCGCATCTACACCAACCTCGTCCTGCGCCGCGGTGCCCGCATCGGGTGGACCGAGGCCCTGCGCTCCACCCGCAATTGAGCGGCCGCCGCTCAGCGGGTGAGGCTGCGCGACCGGACGAACGCGGCCGTCGCCGCGACGATCACGAGGGCCACCGCGGTGAGCGCCCCGTTCCCCGCCGCATCGCGTCCGTCGAACACCACGACCAGCGCCCACAACGCGACGACGCCGACGGCGACCATCGCCGCCCGCCACGCCCACCGAGCGACGACGATCGTCGGCACGACGCCGCCGTTCGGCACGCTCGCCGCCAGCGCCGTCGCCGTGTGGAACACGAGCAGCGAGACCGCTGCGACCGGCAACCACGCCGAGACGACATCGTCGACCGTCGCCATCCAGTGCCACGACACGACGGCCACGACGAGCAGGCCGGCGTGCGTGTCGGGGCGCACCGCCGACGCCGCCGCGAGCGCGCCGACGAGCACCAGGCCGAACGGCCACCCGCCGTCGCTGGCCACGCCGGCCGCTGCCATCGCGCCCAGCGCGGCCGCGATGGAGAGGAGCCTGATCACCCACTGCTGCGCGCTCGACGCCAACAGTTCGTCGACCCATCGCTGCAGCGCCGACGGGTTCATCGCCGGGCCATCCTCGGCGCGCTCGACCGACGAGCGATCTCGTGCAGGAACGGATCGAGACTTCCCGCACCGCGCCACGCGACGACCGGCACCCCGGCCTTGCGCACCGCGCGGATCTCCCCGCGCCGCTCGAGCAGGCGGATCCGCCACGCCAAGGCAGTGTGATCGTCGTCGTCGACGTGCACGTCGTCGGGCAGCGTGTCGACGACCGCGACGGTCAGGCCGTGGCTGGCGATCGAGATCGCCCGTTCGAGTGCGTACGGCGAGATGAGCGGCGACATCATCACCGCCATCGCGTCGCCTGACAGCGCGATCGGTCGGGCAGCGATCGCGGTTCCACGACGATCGCGCCCGGGTTCGACGGCTGCCAGGGTGTCGAGGATCCGTCGGAGATGACGCTGGCCGGTCGCCGCCGGGATGCTCACCGGCCGCCACCCACCGAGCACGGTCAGTGACACCCGGTCGCCGCGCCGCAGGAAGTGGGCCGCGATCGCGCCGGCGGCACGGACGGCGGTGTCGAGGCTCGACGCGGCACCGTCGATCCCCTCCGAGATCCCGAAGTCCGAGAGCGCGTCGACGAACAGCGCGACGTGATGGTCCTGATCGGCATAGGTGGCGGTGACGTGGAGCTCGCCGCTGCGCAGCGAACGCGGCCAGTTGATGCGACGCAGTCGGTCGCCCGCCTGGAACGTGCGGATGCCGGCGAACTCGCTGCCCTCCCCCGGGCGCGCTGAACGCGCCAACCCGACGAGTCCCGTGGCGCGGTGCATCGGTGCCGCCGCGTCGAACACCGCGGGCAGGGGGAGGATCCGCACCCGCGCCGCGCCGTCGACGCCGCGCCATCGGAATGCGCCCCATGCGCCGACCCCGACGACGTTGATCGGCCCGACGCGATGCGTGCCCCAGTGGGTCGCCCGGATCGGGACCTCGACCCGGTCGACGAGGTCACCACCTGCAGCCGGGGCGACGACGACGCCGGACGGCGGTCGCGTCTCCAGCCACTCGCGCTCGGGCACATATCCGACGAGGTGGTCGAGGCCGCGGTCGTCGGACATGACGCCGCGCCACGTCGTCGCCTCGCCCTCCCGGAACGTGTCGGGGGTGATCCGGCTCTCGACGACGGTGTCGGCCGGCGGACGCACCACCGACGACCACACCGCGACGACCGCGAACGGCGCGGCGAGGACGAGCAGGTCGGGTCGTCGGAACAGCACCGCCACGGTGACGCCGACGACGCCGACCGCCACGGCACGGAAGTGGGCAGGGCTCGCCCTCCACCGCCCGGCGACCTCGTTCATCGACTCAACCGGTCATCCGCCGCCGGGCGACGGCTGGCCTGCCGCCGCCTCGAGCGCGGCCGGTGCGGGCACGGCGGCCAGCACGGCATCGACGACCGACGCGCCGCTGGCGTTGCTCATCCACAGCTCGGGCTTGACGACGATGCGGTGGGCGAGCACCGGGACGGCGACCGCTTTCACGTCTTCGGGGGTGACGAAGTCGCGGCCGGCGATGACGGCGTGGGCGCGGGCGACGAGCATCAGGGCGAGCGACCCGCGCGGTGACGACCCCATGAGCACACTCTGATGACCGCGCGTGGCGGTCGCCAGCGCGACGCAGTAGCGACCGACGCTGGCATCGACCGTGACCTGCTCGACCGCCTCTTGCATCCGCAGGAGCGTGGCGCTGTCGATGATCTCCCGGAGCTGCTGATCGTCTCGGCGCCGGGCCAGGCGACGCTCCAACACGTCCCATTCCTCGTCGATCGTCGGGTACCCGAAGCTGACCCGCAGCATGAACCGGTCGAGCTGCGCCTCGGGGAGCGGGTAGGTGCCCTCGTACTCCACGGGGTTCGCCGTGGCGAGCACGTGGAACGGTGCGGGCAGCGGAAACGTCTCGCCCTCGACCGTGACCTGACGCTCCTGCATCGCCTCCAGCAGCGCCGCCTGGGTCTTCGGGGGCGTGCGGTTGATCTCGTCCGCCAGCAGCAAGCCGGTGAAGAGCGGCCCCCGGCGGAACGAGAACTCGTTCGCCCGTTGATCGAAGATGAACGAACCGGTCAGATCGGCCGGGAGCAGGTCGGGCGTGAACTGCGCCCGGGCGAAGTCGAGGCCGAGCGTCTGGGCGAAGGAGCGCGCGGCCAACGTCTTGCCGAGACCGGGGAAGTCCTCGATCAGCACGTGACCGCCGGCGAGGATGCCGCTGAGCACCAGTTGCAACGACTCGCGCTTGCCGACGACAGCGGTCTCGACCTCGTCGAGGACGTCGCCTGCCAGCTGTGAGGCATCGGCGAGGGCGAGGGTGGTCATGCGGTGGGTCCTCCGGCAGGTGTGGGGTCGGCGACGAACGCCTCGATCAGGGCGAGGGTACGGGGCAGGGAGCGTCGCTGTGTCATCGACGTGCGGGCGTCGGGCTGCTCGACGAACCGGGCCAGCTCGGGTCCGAGCGCCTCGGCTGCCGCGTCGGGGTCGACCCGCCGGTCGATGTTGCGCTCGGCGAGCAGATGGTCGTCGAGCAGGGCGAGCAGCGTGCTGATGATCTCGTCGGTCGACGCCGACTCGGCGGCTCTCGCCAGCGGGAGGCGACCGGGCCGCGACGACCTCCGCAACCGGGCCCGGAGCGCGTGGACGCGATGGTCGGCGCCCGCCACCGTCTCGGTGGACGCATCCGGCTCGTTCCAGATGATGTGTCCCGTGTCGGGCGCGAGGTCGACCAGCAACCAGCCGGCGCCGGCCAGGGCCGCCACGACGCACGCCAGCAGGACCAGTCTGGGCTCCATCCCGAAGAGCACCATCGCGATCGCCACGATCACGCCGATGGCGACGGTGACGACGATCCGCCGGCGGTCGGTGCTCATGCGTCCACGCCTTCGGCGACACGCCGACCGGCGACCGCGCGCAGGTCGTCGTGCAAGCGATCGAGCGCCGCGAGCGCAGCCAGCCGATCGTCCTCGGCGACCGGGTGCTGCGAGAAGCGTGCCTCGCGGTAGAGCGCGCCCAGTTCCTCGATCGACGTGGAGTCGACGGCGAACTCCCCGAGCACGCGCTCGGTGAACTCGACCGAGGTGTGCGCCGGGTCGCGCGGCAGCCCGATGGCGGCGACATCACGCTCGAGGCGCGACCAGCAGCGCACGATCGCGTTCCGCGGCGACCCGGTGAGCAACTCGGCGCGCTGCGCCTCCGCCTCGTCGACGACCGCAGCGGCGACATCGGGGAGCACGTCGAAGTCCGCGTCGCCCCGGGCCGGGCGCCGACCACGGAACCGTGGTCGATGTCGCCAGGCGACGACGGCCAACACGACGACCACGATCGCGGCGGCGCCGATCATCGCCACCTGCAGCAGCGCTTCGAGCCAGCCGGGGAACTCCGCCGGCGTGTGCTCCTCGACCTCCGGCGGGGGCTCCTGGACCAGCGCAGGTCCGGTGTCGCCGTCGGCCCAGCGCGTCTCGCGCGGCACGGGATCCCACTGCGGCTCGATCCACATCCCGACCCCACCCGCCGTGGTGACGGCGGCGAACACCACGGCGCTCAACACGCCGGCGACGATGATCCAGACTGCCGGGCGACGCATCCGTGCTCAGCCGACTTCGTTGGCGAGAGGTGCCCCGGCCACCCAACGTCGCAGGTTCGCCAGGAACGCCTCGACGCCGCGACGGCCCGTGCCGTCGCTCGACCCCGAGTTGTGCGGGGTGAGGATCAGGTTCGGCGCGTCCCACAGCGGATCGTCCGCCGGGAGCGGCTCGGGGTCGGTGACATCGAGGCCGGCACCGGCGATGGAGCCGGAGCCGAGCGCCGCGACGAGCGCCGGCTGGTCGACCAGCTCGCCGCGCCCGACGTTGACGAACAGCGCGTGGGCGGGCAGCGCGTCGAACACCTCGGTCCCGATGAGGCCCCGGGTGTCGTCGTTGAGGGGCAGCGCCACGACGAGCACATCGGTCGACGCGGCGGCGCCGAGCAGGTCGGCGATCGCCCGCACCGGTGCCGGTTCGTCGCCGCGCGCGGCGCGACGGACGATGGTCGGCTCCATGCCGAACGCCGTGGCCAGCCGCACCACCTCCTGCCCGATCGGGCCGTAGCCGACGACGGCGATGCGCCGCCCTGCGAGCTCGTCCCACCGTCGCCACGACCAGGCGTGGTCGGCCTGGGCCCGCAGCATCGCCGGCAGGCCGCGGCTGAGCGCCAGCAGGTACATCATCACCGTGCCGGCGATCGGCGCGGCGTTCGACCCCGACGAGGTGGTGAGCCTGATGCCACGCTCGACCATCGACGTGAACACGGGGTGGTCGACACCGGCCGACATCGTGTGGAACCACCGCATGTTCGGCGCTTGTAGCGCCACGGACATGTATGTCGGTGCTCGCTCGGGCCACGCGTCGCCCGAGAAGAACGCGAGCGTGATCCGCTCCAGCTCGGCGGCGCCGACGTCGCGCCCGTCCACCAGCGGGATCACACCGAGGTCCGGGGCGATCTCGTGGACCCGCCCGCGGTGTTCCTCGTAGAAGGTGTCGGTGCAGAACAGCACGTCGCTGGTCGGGCGTTCCATCGGACGAGCATGCCATCTCGTGCAGTCCCCGCCTTCGTCCGGAGGGCGTCGACGGGCGAGACTGGCCCCATGAAGACCGCCGCCACCGACATGCTCGGGATCGAGTTCCCGATCTTCGCCTTCAGCCACTGTCGCGACGTCGTCGCCGCCGTCACCAAGGCCGGAGGGCTCGGCGTGCTCGGCGCCGTGTCCCACTCGCCCGAGCAGTTGGAGATCGACCTCGCCTGGATCGAGGACGAGGTGGGCGACCGGCCGTACGGCGTCGACCTGATCGTGCCGGCCAAGTACGCCGGCGACGAGGGCGGGGGGTACACGATGGACGACATCGCCCAGCTGATCCCGGCCGAGCACCGCGAGTTCATCGACGACATCCTCGCCCGCTACGACGTCCCCGATCTTCCGCCCGACGACGAGACGCGGGCCGCCACGAGCGTCGGCTCGCACGACGGCAGCGCCCCGTTCAGCGCGAACGCAGCCGTGCCCCAACTGGAGATCGCGCTGGCGCATCGCACCGCGTTCGTCGCCAACGCGCTCGGTCCGCCGCCGCAGTTCCTCATCGACCGGGTCAAGGAGGAGGGCCGCCTCGTCGGCGCCCTCGCCGGGCGGCCGCAGCACGCCGAGCGGCACGCCGCGGCCGGCGTCGACCTGATCATCGCCCAGGGGTCCGAGGCCGGCGGACACACCGGGGAGATCGGCACGATGGTGCTGATCCCCGAGATCGTGGACGCCGTCGACATCCCGGTGCTCGCCGCGGGCGGCATCGGTCGCGGCCGTCAGATGGCGGCGGCGATGGCGCTGGGCGCCCACGGCGTGTGGTGTGGTTCGGTGTGGCTCACCACCGAGGAGGCCGAGACCCATCCCGTCGTCAAGGAGAAGTTCCTGGCGGCCACCTCTGCCGACACGATCCGGTCGCGTTCGCTCACGGGCAAGCACGCCCGGATGCTGAAGTCGGCCTGGACCGAGGAGTGGGACCGGGTCGACACCCCCGATCCGCTGGGCATGCCGTTGCAGCCCATCCTCACCAACGATGCGCAACGGCGGATCGCCCGCGCCGCCCACCAGAAGGGGTCCGGTGCCGAGAAGCTGGCGAACTACTTCGTCGGCCAGATCGTGGGCACGATGAACCAGTCCAAGTCGGCCGGTCAGGTCGTCATCGAGATGGTCGAGGAGTTCATCGAGTCGGTCGAGTCGCTGTCCACCCAGCTCGAGGTCTGACCGCCACCCTGGCCGACCCACAAACACCAGCCCCACGGTTTGCGGGTCCGATCACGGGCTCGCAGCCCAACATCCGACCCGGAAACGGCCGGGTTCGGGGGTCCCGGGTGGCGGCACCACCAGCCCGGACGTGAACCGAGGGTGCAACCTGCCGCCGTTTCCGGCACCGTAGTGCGATGAGTTCGTACGACCTCGCGGTGATCGGCGGCGGACCGGCAGGGGCGGCCACCGCGATCCGCGCCGCCCGCGCCGGGGTGCGCGTCGTCGTGTTCGAGAAGGGCGCCCGCGGTCGCGACAAGGTCTGCGGCGACGGCCTCACCCCGCGCGCCGTCGCCGCGCTCGACGAACTGAAGATCCCCCTCGACGACGCCCACCGCATCCGCGGGCTGCGGATGATCGCCGGCTCGATCACCCGCGAGCTCGACTGGCCGGCGACCGACCGGTTCCCCGGCCACGGCGCGGTGTGGCCGCGTCGGCGGCTCGACCTGGCCCTCGCGGCCGCCGCCGAGGAGGCCGGTGCCGACGTCCGCTGGGGGACGGAGGCGTCGCCCGTGCTGTCCGACGGCCGCGTCACCGGGGTCACCGCCGACGGTGTCGAGTATCCGACCGACCTGACCGTCCTCGCCGCAGGCGCTCCCGGCGCGGCGGCACGACTGCTCGGCGCCGACCGCATCGCCGACGAACCGTTCGGTCTGGCGATCCGCACCTATGCCGAGACCCCACGGCACGCCGACGCCCACCTCGAAGCGTGCCTGTCGCTGAAGGACGAGCACGGGGTCGCCGTGCCCGGCTACGGCTGGATGTTCCCGGCCGGCGACGGCACCGTGAACATCGGCGTGGGTGCGCTGTCCACCATGAAGGGCTTCAAGAAGCTCAACCTCAACACGCTGCTGCAGGCCTACCGCCACCAGGTCCAGGACGACTGGACGCTCGGGCCCGACCTCGAACGGGCCCGCGCCTGGCGCCTGCCCATGTCGGCGCAACGTCGCCACGGACCCGGGTGGGTGGCGGTCGGCGACGCCGCCGGCCTGATCAACCCGATGAACGGCGAAGGCATCGACTACGGCCTGGAGTCGGGCATGCTCGCCGCCGATCTCTTCGTCGACGATCCGGCGACCGTCCCCGACCGCTACGACACCCTCGTCGGGGAGCGCTTCGACGCGTTCCTGCGCACCGGTCGGCGCTTCTCGTTCCTGATCGGCCACCCGTGGATCCTGCGCAGCGGGCTGCGGCTCTCGGTGAGCACCGACGCGATCGCCAACATCACCCTCCAGGTCATGGGCAACCTCGTCGACAACACCACGCCGGGAGCCGCCGGGACGGTGCTGTCCCTCGCCGACCGCACGCTCGCCCTCGCCGACCCCCTCCTGCGGAAGACCCGTGCCACGGCCTGACGGGCTCGTCCGCCGCGGGATCCTCGACGCCTTCCCGCTGTTCATCCCCGCGCTTCCGTTCGGGTTGGTGCTCGGCGTGGAGATCACCGAGTCGCAGATCCCCGACGCCATCGGATGGTCGACCAACCTGTTCATCTTCGCCGGTGCCGCCCAGCTGGCGACCGTGACGCTGGCCGGCGTCGCGACCTGGCTCACCCTCGTCACCACCGCCGCGGTGATCAACCTCCGTCACCTGATGTACAGCGTGGCGTTGTCGCCGCGCTTCGGCCGTCAGCCGCGCTGGTTCCGCTGGGTCGGCCCGTACGTGCTGATCGACCAGGTCTTCGCGCTCGTCTCCCAGCGCGACGACCTCGACGATCAGGCGTGGCGGCGCTACTACCTCACGGTCGGGCTGTTCTTCTGGTCGGTGTGGATGTCCTCGGTGACGCTCGGCATGGTCGTCGGCTCGGCGATCCCCGAGAGCTGGCGGCTCGACGTGGCGCCCGCGGTGATGTTCACCGGCCTCGTCGTCCTCGGGATCTCGAACCGTCCGGGGGTCGTCGCCGCCGTGGTCGGCGCCGGCGTGAGCATCGTCAGCCTCGACCTGCCGAACAACTCCGGCATCCTCGTCGGCGCGCTGTCCGGTGTGGTGGCGGGCGTGGTGGCCGAGACCCTGATCGGCGACACGTCAGATCGCCAGGACCCCGACGACCTGATGTCGGAGGCGGTCGGGTGAGCACCGGTGCAGCACTGCTCGCGGTCGTCGCGGTCGGCGCGCTGACCTACGCCGCGCGCGGTGCGCCGATCCTCTTCCTCGCCGGCCGCAAGCTGCCCCTCGTGGTCGAGCGCGCCCTGCGCTACGTGGGGCCCGCCGTCCTCGCCGCACTGACCGTGACGCTCATCGCCGACGGTGGCAACGCCGCCAACATCAGCGTCGAGGAGTGGGCCGCAGTGGCCACCGCCGTCGTCGTCGCCGCGCTCACCCGCAACCTCATCGTCACGCTGGTCGCCGGCATGACGGTGCTGTGGCTCCTCCTCTGGCTCCTCTGACGCATCTCATCCTTCTGACGCCGTCTCCCCCGGGAATCTCGCGAACGGTCGCGGACGAGCGGGTCAGTCGATGTCGTGGGTGTCCAGGCGCCAGGAGGCGATCGCCAGCGCCGCCGCCGCGGCGATGATCGGCACCGCGATGCCGAGGGCGAGCGACACGTCGGTCGGGTCGAGGTCGACGTCGGCGAACGCGACGAGGATCGATCGGGTGTAGGTGCGGATCGCCACGGCGGCAACCCCGTTGCCGGCCTGGGCGATGAAGCCCTCCCAGATCAGGATGTAGGCGAGGCCCCAGACGATGTAGCGGCGGAACCACACCCCGAACAGCGTGAACACGCCGGTGTAGCCGACGATCCCGACCGCCGACGCCAGCAGTGTGCCGACCACGACGCCGCCACCCGTCCCCGTGAGCGCCGCCCCTGCGACGACCGGCACGATGGCGATCGGTGCCGAGATCGTCGCCGCCGCCCCCGCCGCGGCGACCGCGATGGGCCAGCGGTCCATCGGCCGCAGCCAGAGGTAGATCAGCGTCTTGTCGTCGCGCAGATCGCCGATCGCCGCGCCGGCGAAGACCAGCGCCACGACCGGGACGACCACGGCGAGGCCCATCCCGGCCATCAGCTGCGCAGCCGCTTCGGCGTCGGCCTCGTCGGATCGGCCGAGGGCGAACCCGGCCACCGTCGCCACCAACGACAGCACCGTCAGCGCGACGATGCGGCCGGTGGTCGACAGCTGGCGCAACACCAACCGGTAGACGAGGCGCAGCGCCGTGGCCGGGGCGACCGACCGCGACGACGTGACCTGGCTGCTCATCGGCCCTCCACCAGATAGCGGAACACGGACTCGAGGTCGTCGTCGAGCGGGGACATCTCCGTCAGCCGGAGCCCGAGCTCGAGCGCCAGCGGGGCGATCGATCGCCCGAGCGCATCGACGTCGAGCGTCTCGACCACGACGTGGTCCTGTTCGATGCCGACGCTCTGGACGAGCGAGCGTCCGACGAGCGCGGCCCCCAGGCGGCGTGGGTCGGACGTGCCGAAGCGGATCCGCAGCGGACGGTCGTCCATCAGGTCGCGCAGGTCGCGGTAGTCGCCTCTGGCGACGAGGCGACCCTGCGCGATCACGAGCACTCGCGACCCGAGTCGGGCCACCTCGTCGAGCACGTGGCTCGACACGAGCACGCATCGCCCCTCGTCACCGAGGCGATGGAACAGTGCGATCATCCGCCGACGCTGAACCGGGTCGAGACCGGTGAGCGGCTCGTCGAGGATCAGCACCTCGGGATCGTTGACGAGCGCCGCAGCGACCTTGGCCCGCTGGCGCATCCCCTTGGAGAACTCACCGACGCGCTTGGCACCGGTGTCGCCGAGGTCGACGAGGTCGACCGCGCGCGCCGCAGCCTCGACCGGGTCGGCCATGCCGTGGGTGCGGGCGGCGAGCTCCACCCATTCGTGGACCGTGAGGTGGTCGAACAGCGCGTCCTGCTGCGGGACGAGCGCGACCCGCCCCCGCACCGGACGGTCGCGACGCGGGTTGGCGCCGAGCACCTCGATCGTGCCGCGCGACGGCGGCGTGAGGCCGCACATCATCCGGAACAACGTCGACTTGCCGGCGCCGTTCGGGCCGAGGAGCGCGGTGACCCCGGCGTCGATCGCGAACGTCACCTCGCTGACCGCGACGACCGGGCCGAAGAACTTCGACACACCGTTGACGGCGATCATCCCCTCGACCCGCGCGGCGACGGGCGGGACGAACGTGGACGGGTCCGGTGCGGCGAGCTCGCTCATCGGGCGATCACCAGGCGGGAGTAACGCCACCAGACCACCGCGGCGCCGAGGCCGGTCCAGGCGAGGTTGGCGAGCAGCAGTGGGACCACGCCGAGCGACGGCACCGTGCCGGGATCGCCGTAGATGCGGGCGACCAGCTCGAAGCTGTCGGTCGAGAGGTCGATCAGCCACCAGTACTCCGACATCCCGGCCCCTTCGACCAGGGCGCCGGCGAGCCCGGACGACACGAAGAAGACCAGCACGAACCCGATCGAGGCGAACGCCCGGCGGTCGGTGACGCTGGAGATGCCGAGCGACACCGCGGTGATCGCCACCGACACCGCCACGGACGACACGAGCAACCGGAGCAGGGTCAGCAGCCACATGTCGACCCCGTCCGGCCCCGACCCGTCGACCGTGTAGCCGATCAGCATCAGCAGCGGAGGGCCGAGCGTGACGAGCGCCAGCGTGAACCCCACGGCGAGGACCTTCGACGCGATGTAGGTGCCGCGCGACAGGGGCGTCGAGAGGTACATCGCCAACATCCCGTTGCGTCGATCGGTGACCAGCGCCTCGGGCGCGACGAGCGCCGCGAACAACACGATCGCCAGCACGATCACGCCGTAGTAATCGGAGTACGTGGCGATCTCGTTCGGGTCGAGGACATTCTCGGGGAGCAACACGGCGAGGCCGACGAACGCGATCGCCGGCACGTAGGCGATCGCCACCGCGGCGATCGGGAAGATCTTGTGTCGGGCCGGCCTGCCGAGGCCGAGGGTGGCCCGGATGCTCTGCCACATGACACTGCGGATCGCCCCTCGGACGCCCGATCGCGGGCCGTCGTAGCGCTGGAACCCGCGCGCCGCGATCTCGGCGTCGCCGCGGCCACCGGGGGCGGCGATCGGTGAGGTCACGGCCGGGCCTCCGCGCCCGGGTCGTCCGCGTCCCCGCCGAACACGTCGTCGAGGGTGCGGCGGCGCGTCGCCAGTCTGCGGACCCGCGCGCCGGCCGCGGCGACTGCGCGCGTCGTGTCGTCGAACACTGCTCCTTCGTCGGCAGCCGCCCCGCCGTCGCGTTCGTCGACGACGGTCAGCACGGCGCCACTGCGGGCGACGCGATAGCCGGCTCGGACGAGGGCCTGCTCCACCTCGGCCACCGACGACGGCCGATCGTCGATCTCGACCAGCTCGAGCTCGATGCCGCCGGAGGTCCCCGCGAGCTCGGCGATCGAGCCGCTGGCGACCAGCCGGCCCGCGTCGAGGGCGATCACGTGGTCGCAGATCCGTTCGACCTCCTCGAGGACGTGCGACGACAAGAGGACGTCGATCCCGAAGCTCCGGTTGACCTGCACGATGATGTTCAACATCTCGTCGCGCTGGACCGGGTCGAGCCCGTCCGTCGGTTCGTCGAGCACGATCAGGGCGGGCGCCGCGGCGATCGCCTGCGCCAACTTGACGCGCTGGCGCTGCCCGGTCGACATCGTGCCCAGCAGGCGGAACCGCTCTTCTCCGAGCCCGACGAGGTACAGCGAGTCGCTGGCTCGGCTGCGCGCCTCGTCGCGCGGGAGGCCCTTGACCTCGGCGAGGTGCCGCACGAAGTCGTAGGCACCCATGTCGTCGGGGAGCACGTTGCGCTCCGGGCCGTACCCGATGCGGGCGCGCAGCTCAGGTCCCCGCTCGCCGGGATCGAGGCCGAGGACGCGCAACCCGCCGCTCGTCGGCCGCAGGAGACCGAGCATCAGCGAGATGAACGTGGTCTTGCCGGCGCCGTTGGCGCCGACGAGGCCCGTGACACCCGACGGCACCGCGACCTCCAGCTCGTCCAACGCTCGGGTCGAGGGGAACTGCATCGTCAGCCGGGAGGCTTCGATCACGGCTGACACGCCGTCTGTCTAGCAGTCCCACGCCTCGGTACTGTCGCGATATGCCGATCGCCCACGTCGCACCGGACACGACCGCCGCCGAGCTCGATGCGATCCTCCGTCGGGACGGCGCCGTCGTGATCGACGAACTCGCCGACGACGAGATGATCGACGCCGTCGCCCGGGAGATGGCGCCGTACATCGAGGCCACCCCGTTCGGATCGGACGAGTTCACCGGCCGCGCCACCAGACGCACCGGCGCACTCGTCGCCCGCTCGCCCGCGAGCCACCGGATGATCCAGCACCCGCTCGTCCTCGACGCGACCGCCAACCTGCTCGACCGGGCGACCACCTACCAGCTGCATCTCACCCAGACGATCGCCATCGGTCCCGGCTCGTCAGCCCAGTCGATCCACCGCGACGAGTGGGCGTTCGACCTGTTCGACTTCCCGTCGGACTACCACGTGCAGTGCAACACGATCTGGGCGATGACCGACTTCACCGAGGAGAACGGGGCGACGCGGATCATCCCGGGTTCGCAGGACTGGCCGATCGATCACGGGCACACGATCGACGAGACGGTGCCGGCGGAGATGACCAAGGGCTCGTGCCTGCTCTACACCGGCAAGGTGTACCACGGCGGCGGGGCCAACGAGTCGGACGCGACGCGGATCGGCCTGAACATCACCTACAACGTCGGCTGGTTGCGACAAGAAGAGAACCAGTACCTCTCCGTCCCGCGCGACGTCGCGGCCGCGCTGCCGCAGGACCTCCAGCGACTCATCGGATACCGCATCGGCTCGTACGCCCTCGGCTACATCGACGACGTGCGCGATCCGATCGAGGCGCTGGGCGACGCCACGGCCGGGCGCTCCGGCTTCGGTGTCGACCAGATCCATCTGCAGCCGCGCTGACGTCCGGGCCGGACGCCCGGCTGTGCTACGAACCGGGTCATGGGGAACATCGCCGACGACACCCGCTGGCTCGACGCCACCGCCCAGGCCGAGCTCGTCGCGACGGGCGAGGTCCGCGCCGTCGAGCTCGCCGACGCCGCGATCGAGCGGATCGAGACACTGGACGGTCCGATCAACGCCGTCGTGATGCGCTGGTTCGAGCGCGGCCGTGCCATCGCCGCCGCGATCGACGACGGCCAGCCGGCTACCGGTCCGTTCGCCGGGGTCCCGTTCCTGTTGAAGGACCTCGGCGCGCATGTCGCCGGGATGCCGCTGACCAGCGGCAACGTGGCGATGCGCGACGCCCAGCCCATCTCCGACCACAGCACCACGCTGGTCGAACGGTTCGATGCTGCCGGCCTCGTCACGCTGGGGCGCACGAGCACCCCCGAGCTCGGCAGCGTGCCGGTCACCGAGCCCGTCGCGTACGGGCCCACTCGCAACCCGTGGGACCCCGAGCGGACCCCCGGCGGATCCAGCGGGGGTGCAGCGGCGGCGGTGGCCAACGGGCTGGTGCCCATCGCCCACGCCACCGACGGTGGAGGGTCGATCAGGATCCCGGCAGCGTGTTGCGGCCTCGTCGGGCTGAAGCCGTCGCAGGGACGCACGACGATGGGCCCCGATCGCGACGAGAGCGGCCTCAGCGTCCCGCTCGTCGTGTCGAGGACCGTGCGCGACACCGCCCGCCTCCTCGACGCGGTGCACGGCCCCGGCATCGGCGACTCGGTCATTGCCCCGCCACCGTCCCGTCCGTACGCCGACGAGGTCGGGGCGGACCCCGGACGGCTGCGCATCGGACTCCTCGACCACCACCCCCACGGCATCGCGGTGCACGACGACTGCGTCGAGGCCGTGCGTGGCGCGGCGTCGCGCCTGGAGGCACTGGGCCACGACGTCGAGCCGGCGTACCCGGCCGTCCTCGACGACCGCGACTTCTCACGGCAGTTCATGGCGATGTGGTCGGCGAACATGGCGCTCGGCATCGCCGGCATGGGCGACACGATCGGCCGCCCGCTCACCGAGGACGAGGTCGAGCCCGTCAACTGGGCGATGGGACAGTTCGCCTCGTCGGCGACGAGCGTCGATCACGCCGCCGCGCTCGGCGCGGTGATGCGCTTCCGTCGGGCGCTGCGCGGGTGGTGGGCGGACGGCTGGGACCTCCTCCTCACCCCGACGCTCGCCCAGCCGCCGCTGGCGATCGGCGCCCTCGACCCGCGCCCCGACGACCCGATGGCAGGGATGCGCGCGGCTGGAGCGTTCTCGGCCTTCACCCCGCCGTTCAACACCAGCGGTCAGCCGGCGATCAACGTGCCGCTGCAGTGGAACGCGTCCGGGCTGCCCATCGGCGTGCAGCTCGCCGCCGACTACGGGCGGGAGGACGTGCTGATCCGGGTAGCGGCGCAACTGGAGGCCGCCCACGTTTGGGCCGACCGCCATCCGGCGGCGTGACATGATGCGCCGATGAGTGACGTCACCTCCGTCGACACAGCGGTCGCCGGCGACCCACCGATCCCGTCCGTCGACACGGCGGCCGACGACGATCCGCGGCGGCCGCTGGCCACCCGCGTCCTGCTGGTCGTCGCCACCGTCATCGCGCTGATCGGCACGCTCACGACGTGGGTCAACATCCAATTGCTCGACACCGACGAGTGGACCGAGCTCAGCCGGGAGCTGCTCGCCGACGAGGAGATCCAACAGGCCCTCAGCGAGCGGATCGTCGACGTGATCTACACGAACGTCCCGGTCGGCGAGGCGATCGACGACGCGCTCCCCGACGCCATCAGTGGCGTCGGGGGCTTCCTCGCCGGCGCCGTGCGCGATCCGCTCACCGACAGCGTCGAGCGCGCCCTCGGGAGCGACCGCGTGCAGAACGCGTGGGTCGAGGCGAACGCCGTGGTGCACGAGCGCTTCGTCAACGTGATGCGCGGCGACACCAGCGACCTCGTGTCGACCGACGGCGACCTCACGATCGAGCTGCGACCGTTGATCATCGACGTCGGCCAGTCGTTGGGTCTGCCCGACGGACTGCTCGACCGCATTCCCGACGACGTCGGATCGTTCGTCGTGCTCGACGAGAGCGTGCTCGACGCGCTGCAGACGACAGTGCGCCTCGCCGATCTGGCCCGTTGGGTCCCCGTCATCCTCGCCGTCGTGCTGTACGCGGTGGCGGTGTTCCTCGCCGCCGGGGCCCGCACGTGGGCGATGCGCGGGGTCGGCTGGAGCCTCGTGATCGTCGCCGCCATCGTGCTGTTGATCCGCCGACTCTCCGCCACGCTGGTCGTGCCGATCCTCGTGAAGCGGCCGGAGAACGAAGGGGTCGGGGTGGCGACGATCGACATCTCGACGCGGCTGTTGTCGGAGATCGGTCGCACCCTCCTGTGGTTCGGCGTGTTGATCGTGCTCGTCACGGCGCTGCTCGGTGCCGGCCGGCGGGCCACGGCGGTCCGCCGCTTCGTCTCGCCGGCGTTCACCACCTCGGGTGTGGCCGTCGCCGGCGGCACGGTGCTGTTCGTCTTGCTGATGCTGTGGTGGAGCCCGGCCCGGCTCTTCGCCACGTGGTTCAGCGCGCTGTGGTTCCTGATCCTCACGGTGGTCGCCGTCGTGGTGCTGCGGCGGACTGCGCTGCGCGAGTCGCCCGAGCAGACCTGGGCCGACTCCGCCGGCCAGCTCAAACGGACCTGAACCGTCCGGTCCGCTCCCAGCCCGGTCAGGCGTCGACGAGCTCGCGATCGGGTTCGTCGGTGTCGTCGTCCAGGTCCGTCGCGGTCGGTGCGGCGACGTGCGAGGTGCCCTCGACGTCGATCGTCGGCAGGATCCGGTCGATCCAGCGCGGCAACCACCAGTTGCGATCGCCGAGCAGCTCCATCGTGGCGGGCACGAGGAGCATCCGGACGAGGGTCGCGTCGAGGAACACTGCGGAGGCCAACCCGACGCCCATCATCTTGATGATCCGGTTGTCCTCGAGCACGAAGCTGCCGAACACGACCACCATGATCGCCGCCGCCGCGGTGATCACCCGCGCCGTCGCGGCGAGCCCGTCCGCCACCGAGTTCGCCGCGTCACCGGAACGGTCGTACTCCTCTTTCACCCTCGACAGCAGGAAGACCTCGTAGTCCATCGACAGGCCGAAGACGATGGCGAACATCATCATCGGGATGAACGGTTCGATCGGACCACCGGCGGTGTCGAACAGCTCGGCGCCCCACCCCCACTGGAAGATCACGACCACGATGCCGTAGGCCCCGCCGATCGACAGCAGGTTCATCACGACGGCCTTGAGCGGCACGAGCAGCGACCGGAACACCATCATCAACAGCAGGAACGAGAGCAGCAGGACGGCCCCGAAGAAGTACGGCAGTCGTTGCGTGAGATAGCTGCTGAAGTCGATCTGCCCCGCGACCGCGCCGGTGACGAACACCTCGAGCTCGCTGTCGCCGAGGTTGGTGGGGATGGTCTCGTCGCGCAGCTCGTGGACGAGCCGGTCCGTCGCCTCGTCCTGCGGACCCGTCTCGGGGACGATGCGGATCAGGGCGGCCTCGGCAGCGGTCGGGTCGGCGGGGGTGCTGGGGATCGGGCCGGCGACCGCGGCGACGCCATCGACCGCCCCGATCGCTTCGGCGAGACCAGCCATCTGCTGCAGGTCCTGCACGCCATCGGTCTCGGCGACCACGATGAGCGGCCCGTTGGCGCCGGCGCCGAAGCCGTCGGCGACGAGCTCGTAGGCCTGGCGCGTCGTCGAGTCCTCCGGGAAGTTGCTCTCGTCGCTGAAGCCCAGCCGCATGCCCGTGACCGGCAACGTCATCGCGATGAGCACACCGGCCGTGCCGATCGCCACGGGCCAGGGGTGCCGTTGGATGAACCGGCTCCAGCGGTAGGCGACCGTCTCGCGCACCGGCTTCACCGCGCGCGGCGGGAGCTCGCGCTTGAGCGGCGCCACCGCGAACCCCGCGATGAGCACGACGACGGCGAGCGGCGCGGCGACGAGCAGCGGCTGCAGCTTCAGACCGACGCCCAGCAGCGCCACCGACACGAGGCCGGCGGCGATCAGCCCACGCCAGCGGGTGACCTCGATCCGACGGCCGGCGAAGCCGATGAAGGCGGGCAGCAGCGTGACGGAGGCGAGCATCGTGATCAGCACGGTCACCGCCGCACCGGTGGCGAGCCCGTTGATGAACGGCAACCCCATCACGTACATGCCGAGCAGCGAGATGACGACCGTGAAGCCGGCGAACACGACGGCGCGGCCGGCCGTGTTGATCGCGGTGACCGTCGCCTCCTCCGGGTCGAGGCCGGCATGCAGGCTCTCGCGGTAGCGGGTGACGATGAACAGCGCGTAGTCGATGCCGACGCCGAGGCCGATCATGGCGCCCATCGTGACGGCGAAGTCCGGGACGCTGAGCACGTTCGAGAGCAGCGTGATCAGGCTCGCACCGATCCCCACGCCGAAGAGGGCGACCCCGATCGGCAGGCCCATCGCGAGCACCGATCCGAACGACAGGATGAGGATGACGATGGCGAAGGCGAGGCCGATCACCTCGGACTCGGGCGGCTCGAACTCGCCGAGCGCAGCACCACCGATCTCGATCTGCAGGCCGGGCACCTCGATCTCCTCGGTCATCTCGAGGATCTCGGCGCCGATCTCCGAACTGCGGATCTCGCCCGTCCCCTCCGCGAGGTCGATCTGGGCGTAGGCGATCGTGCCTGCGGCCGGGCCGTCGGTCGCCACCTGTCCCTGGGCGCGCCCGGCCTCGGTGTACGGACTGGTGAGCATCACCTCGGGCATCTCGTCGACGTCGGTGAACAGCTCGGTCATCGTCTCGACGACGAGCGGATCGTCGATCCCGTCGGCGGCCTGGAACACGATCGAGCCGGACAGCAGGGCCCCCTGGCCACCGAAGTGGGCGTCGAGCACGTCGAACCCGGAACCGGCCTCGGAGTCCGGCGAGTCGAAGTCGCTCTCGTTGGACCCGCCGATCGTGCCCAGCATCACGACCGCCAGCACGAGCGCGCCGAGCCACGCGCCGAGCACACGTCGCCGACGGCGGAAGCACGTCCGGCCGAGACGCGACCAGAAGTTGTCCGCGACGGGCGCCTCGGATGTCGACGAGCGGTGCCGTGCAGCGGTACTCATGGCCGACCAGTCTGCCGACCCGCGCGGCGAGCCGCACCGGACGCGGCGCTCAGTTGGCGAGCACGATGTACGCCGTCAGGTAGCCGGCGAAGCCGACCCAGAGGGCGTACGGCACCATCAGCGCCGCCGCCACGGCGCTCCGGCGGGAGAAGACGACGATCGTGGCCACGACCGCCACGAACAGGACGGCGATCTCGATCAGGGCCAGCTCCGGCGCCTCCGCCCCGAAGAAGATCGGGGTCCAGGCCAGGTTGAGCACCAGCTGGGCCGTCCACAACCCGACGACCGGACCGATCCAGCGCTCGCCGTCGGCCCGCCACGCCAGGTAGCCGGCGACACCGATCGTGACGTAGAGCAACGTCCACACCGGACCGAAGACCCAGCTCGGCGGGTTCAGCGGCGCCTTGTCCAATCCGTCGTACCACGGCCCGGGCGACGACAGCACCCCGATCACGCCACCCGCCACCACCGGCACCGCCACGAACGCCGCGAGTACCCCCCATCGCACGTCGGCCCGCTCGTGGGAGGGCGCGGTCACGGCGTCGGTCGTGGTGGAGGCCATGAGCAGACCATTCCCCGCGGGCAGCTGGACCAATCCTGCCATCGGTGCCACGTGACTCGGGTCAGGTCGACGCGGGTCAGGTCGCGAGGTGGGTGCGCACGAGCGCCCGCAGCGTGTCGACCCCGGTGCCCTTCGTCGCGCTGACCCACACGACGTCGCCCGGGTCGAGCTCGCACCCGGCGGCCAGGTCGCGTCGACGGGCCGGCCGCTTCGACGACTTGACCTTGTCCGACTTCGTCGCCACCACGGTGTGCGCGATGCCGTGATACCGCAGCCAATCGAGCATCTGGACGTCGAGCGGGGTCGGCCCGATCGCTCCGTCGACGAGCACGAACACCATCACCAGTTCGTCGCGGTCGAGCAGGTAGCCCTCGATCATCTCGGGCCAATCGCGCCGCACCTGCTTCGATGCCTTGGCGAACCCGTAGCCGGGGAGGTCGACCACCGTCGCCCCGCTGTCGTCGTCGCCGAGGGCGAACAGGTTGATCAGCTGGGTGCGGCCCGGCGTGTTCGACACCCGGGCGAGTTGCTTGCGGTTGGCGAGCGCGTTGACCAGCGACGACTTGCCGACGTTCGAACGGCCGACGAAGGCCACCTCGACCGGCGAGGACGGCAGGTCCCGCGTGCGCGTCGCCGAGGCGACGAACGTGAGCGGAAGCGGTGGACTCATGACAGCGGCAGGAAGCGGACGCGTCGGAGATCGATCGTCGGCTCGGCCCGATTCTCCCAGATCGACCGGGCGAGCGACGAGTATCGTGGACACCCGCAGCGGACGATCCCACGAGGAGCAGCGACATGACCACCCCCACGACCCGGCGCCGGTACGGCGCCATCCTCGCCTGTGGCGCGGTGCTCGCGCTGGCCGCCTGCGGCGGTGGCGACGACGAGCCGGCGAGCGCCGGCGACCTCCTCGAGGACCTGCAGAGCGGCGACCTCGATCCGTCCGACCTCGAGGAACTGCTCGACGATCTCGGCGACGAGGACCTCGGCGACCTCGAGGACCTGGGCGGGAACGTCGACCTGGGCGACGCCGGCGGGCTCGGCGACCTCGGCGACCTGTTCGGCGACGAGGGCGGCCTCTCCGAGCTCGACGAGATCTTCGGCGAGGGCGGTCTCGAAGCACTGATCGAGGAGCAGACCGGCGGCGAGGTCGACATCGAGTTCGGCGAGGACGGGTTCTCGTTCGAGAGCGAGGACGGAGGGATCACCTTCGACGAGGACGGCAACTTCACCGTCACCGACGAGGACGGCAACGAGACCACCGGTGAGGTGGGCATCGGCGACGACGGGTTCTCCGTCGAGTCCGACGACGGCAGCTTCGGGGTCGAGTCGACCGACGAGCTGCCGGAGGACTGGCCGGCGAGCGTCCCCGAGCCCGATGGGCTGGCGATCCAGCAGGTCACGTCGATCAACGACGACACGACCGTGTCGTTCACCGTCGCCGGCACCTTCGACGGCGATCACCGCGACTGGGTCGGCACCTACGGCGGCGACCTCGAGGACGCCGGCTTCGCACGCGACAGCTACTTCGAGAGCGGCGACGACGTCAACAGCTTCTACACGGGCGACGGTTTCGAAGTGTTCGTCAACACCAGCTCGGTCGTCGATCCGGCGATGATCACGATCACGCTCATCAGCGTCGACAACTGTCGTCGGCGAGCGTCGGCGATGGTCGGCGGGCGCGGTCAGCCGGACACGAGCGAGGCGAGTGCCCAGATCGCGGCGACCAGCCCGACGACGGCGAACGCCAGGCTCCGGCCGACCGGCGCGCGCTCGAGCGCCCCGTCGTCCAGCTGACGTTCCGGCGGCTTCACCACCGCCATCAGGTTGCCGACGAACAACGCGCCACCGAACGCCAGGACGAGCCAGGCGAGGAGGTCCTCTCCGAGGAACATGCCCCCAGCATGCCGGTGCCGCACCGATCCGGCGCACCGCACGCTCAGTTCAGGGCGACGAGGGCGGTGTTGACGAGCTGGTCGGGGAGCAGGTCGAAGAGGCCGTACAGGTCGCGGATCGTGCCCGACTGACCGAACCGGTCGACACCGACCGGCACGGTGCGCGTCCCGAACACCCCGCCGAGCCAGGCGAGGTGGTGCGACGCCGCGTCGTGCACGGTCACGATCGGCACGCCGCGCTCGTCCGGCCGGAGCAAGGTGGACAGGTGGTGGTCGCCGCGCGGGCGGCGGGCTCGGCGCGACGCGTCGAGGAGGTCGCGGCGGTGGCTGCGATAGAGACGGTCGGAACTGGTGACGTCGATGACGACCGCTCCCACGCCCTCGGCCTCGAGCCGGTCGGCGGCCTCCAGGACCTCGACGACGACCGGGCCGCAGGTGGCGAACACGAGGTCGGTGTCGCCGGCAGGCTCGCGCAACCGGTACCCGCCGGCGAGCACGTCGTTGCGCAGCCGCTCCTCGCCGTGGCGTTCGATCGCCGCCTCGAACGGCGCCTGGTCGATCGGCCGCGTCGACAGCCGGAGGTAGAGGGCGTCGCCGTCGGGGAGCACGAGCCGCTGCAGGCCGTCGCACAGCAACCAGTCGGTGGCCCGGGCGAACGCCGGCTCGGCGTAGGTGAGACCCGGCAACTCGAGGCCGATCGAGGGCGTGATGCTCGACTGGTGGGCGCCGCCCTCCGGAGCGAGGGTGATGCCGGCCGGGGTGCCCGCCACGATGAAGCGAGCGCCGTTGTACAGCGCGTACACCAGGGCATCGAGCCCGCGGCAGACGAACGGGTCGTACACCGTGCCGATCGGCAGCAGCTGGTTCCCGTGCAGCTCGTGGCCCAGCCCGAACGCGCCGAGCGCGAGGAACATGTTCATCTCGCTGAGTCCGAGCTCGACGTGGTGCCCCGTCGAGGTCTGCTCCCACTTGAGCAGTCGATCGGCGCCGAGGTAGTCCGGCTGGTCCTCGGGGCTGAACACGCCCATCTTGTTGATCCAGCCGCCGAGGTTCGTCGAGATGCTGACGTCGGGCGACGTGGTCACCATGCGCGCCGCAACGGCGTCGATGTTCGCCAAGGCCGTGAGCGCCCGGCCGAACGACTCCTGCGTGCTGGCCGGCTTCGACGCCGGCACGCCCGCGGTATCGGGGACGGGCACCACCGGACGCGGCGGCGGCGTGCGGTTCAGCAGCTCGCCGCCGGCCGAACGACACAGCGCGTCCTCCGGCGAACCGTCGACGAACCGATCCCACTCGTCGTCGGCGGTGAGCCCCAGCTCGCCGCGCAAGGCGTCGATCTGGGCCCCCGACAGCAACGCCGCGTGGTTCAACGGGTCGCCGGCGATCGGGAGACCCCAGCCCTTGATGGTGTACGCAAACACGGCGCTCGGGCGGTCGGTGGCCGCGTCGCACTCGCGGAACGCCTCGATCAGGAGGCCCAGGTCGTGACCGCCGAGGTTCGTGACCAGCGGGCCGAGCTCGTCGTCGCCGATGTCGGCCACGAACGCCTCGACCGCCGGATCGGCGTCGATCAAGAACCGCTCGCGCAGCGCTCCGTCGCGCAGGGCGAACAGGGACTGGTACCGCTCGTTCTCCATCGAGTCGATGTGGGCGCGCAGCGCGTCGCCACCCGGCCGCTCGAACGCCTCCTGGAGGCGCCGTCCGTACTTCGCCTCGACGACGTGCCAGCCCGCGCCGTCGAAGAACTCCTCGACCTTCTTGATCTTCTGCTCGGGGATCACCCGGTCGAGGCTCTGGCGGTTGGCATCGATCACCCACGTGACGTTGCCGAGGCCCGACAACGCCGGATCGGCGATCGCCTCCCACGCGTTGCCCTCGTCGAGCTCGGCGTCGCCGACGAGGGCGATGAATCGCGCCGGCCGCTGGGTGACGGGGCCGAACTGGGACTCGATGTAGCGGCGCGCCATCGAGGCGAACAGCGGGGCGACGGCACCGAGTCCGACCGAGCCGGTCGAGAAGTCGGCCACGTCGGGGTCCTTCGTCCGGCTCGGATAGGCCTGCAGCCCGTCGACTTCGCGGAGCTTGAACAGGTAGTCGCGGTCGAGCTCGCCCATCAGGTACTTGATCGCATGGAACACCGGGCTGGCGTGCGGCTTCACGGACACCTTGTCGTCGCCCGACAGGTGGGCGAACCACATGGCGGTCATGATCGACACCATCGATGCCGAGGACGCCTGGTGGCCGCCGACCTTGATCTCGTCGGGTGGGCGCTCGCGGTTGGCGTGGTCGACCATCCGCACCGCCAGCCACAGCACGCGCTGCTGGATCCGGTCGAGCACGTCGAGATCGACGACCGGATGATGCGGATCGTGCTGGGCCCCGACCATGGCCCCATGATGCACGATCGGTGACCGACCGCGACACCGGCCGAGACCGGACACGGTCGATGCGCGCGCCAGTACTCTGCCGACATGGACTCGGGCCTGACCGTCGGGATCGACGTGGGTGGCACCTCGAACAACGTCACCGTGCTCGCGGGTGATCGCGAGTTCCTCATCGATCACCTGCTCGAGGTCCCGAGTCGTGTGGTCGACGGCCCGGTCGCGGCGCTCGAGGCGCTGGAGGCGGCATTCCGACTCGGCCTGGACGAGGTCGGCGCTGCTGCGGCGCAGGTGCGCACCGTGGGCCTCGACACACCCGGCCCGGCGAGTGCCTCGGGGGTGTTGTCGTCGCGCGGGAGCACGAACTTCGCCGGGGAGGAGTGGTGGGGCTACGACATCCGCTCGGCGCTCGAGACGCGCCTCGGGATCCCGGTCGTGTACTCCAACGACGGCAACGCCGCGGCGATGTACGCCCACTACGAGCACTTCGGGGGCGTGGCGATCGCCCGCTCGTCGGTGTCGGCGATCGTCGGTACCGGGCTCGGCGGCGGCGTCATCCATGCCGGGCGGATCATCGCCGGGGCGGCGGGGATGGGCGGCGAGCTCGGGCACGTCCACATCCCCTCGGCGGGCATCGTCGAACCCGATCAGCCCGAACCCGTGTGTGCGTGCGGGTTCGTCTCGGACGCCGAGAGCTACGCGTCGCTCACCGGGATCCGCTCGAACCTGCTCCCGTACTGGCTGACCCGCTACCCCGAGCACCAACTCGCCGGTACCGATCCGGTGGCAGCCGCCCGGGCGTTGCGCACGCTCGCCGAGCAGGACCGCGATCCGATGGCCCTGGCGGTCTTCGAGCAGCAGGCGAAGGCGATCGGCCACCTCTTCACGATCGCCGCCAACTTCACCGACCCCGATGCGTTCTTCCTCGGAGGTGGCGTGGTCGAGACCGACCCGTGGTTCCGCGACTGGTTCCTCGGCGTGGTGCGCGACCACACCACCTTGCGCGCCGAGCAGGCCGCCTGCTCGGAGTTCGCGCTCGTCGACGACCTCGACATGGCGGGGGCGCGCGGCGCCGCACTCGCCGCGCTGCGCGCCGCCGGCTGACCCGCCACCCGGCTCGCTCCGCGCCGCTCGGCATCGACCCCGCCCATCGCGGCCACCTCGTCGCGCGCCCGGTGCGACCTGCGAGACTTGGACCATGGCTGACTACGACCTCATCGTCCGCGGCGGCACGGTGATCGACGGGACGGGCAGCGAGCCGTTCACCGCCGACGTCGCGGTGTCCGACGGTGTCATCGCCGAGGTGGGACGCGTCCGCTCGTCGGCGAGTCGCGTGATCGACGCCGACGGCGCGCTGGTGATCCCGGGCGTCGTCGACATCCACGCCCATTACGACGGTCAGGCGACGTGGGACGAGTACCTCCAACCATCATCGTGGCACGGCGTGACCACCGTGGTCATGGGCAACTGCGGGGTGGGGTTCGCGCCCGTGCACGACGCCGACCACGGCAAGCTCATCGAGCTGATGGAAGGCGTCGAGGACATCCCCGGTGCGGCGCTCCACGAGGGGCTCAAGTGGAACTGGAACAGCTTCGACGAGTTCCTCGATGCGGTCGACTCGCTCCCCCACGACATCGACGTGGCGGCCCAGGTGCCCCACGGTGCGCTCCGCCTCCACGTGATGGGTGAGCGCGGCGCCGACCACGAGGACGCCACGCCGGAGGACATCTCGGCGATGGCCGAGCTCGCCCGCCAGGGCATCGAGGCAGGCGGTCTCGGGTTCACCACCAGCCGGACCCGCAACCACAAGACCGCGTCGGGCGCCTACACGCCCACGCTGACCGCCGCCCCCGACGAGCTGATCGGCATCGCCGAGGGCGTCGGCGCGGCGGGCACCGGCGTGCTGCAGGTCGTGTCCGACTTCCTCGACCCCGACGCCGAGTTCGCCACGTTGCGCACGATGGTCGAGCGCTCCGGTCGGCCGCTGTCCGTGTCGGTGGCCCGCAGCCCGATGCTGCCCGACCACTTCCGGGTGCTGCTCGACAAGATCACCGCCGCCAATGCCGACGGGCTGAAGTTCACCGGCCAGGTCGCACCCCGCCCGGTCGGGCTGATCCTCGGGCTCGAGTGCACGCTCAACCCGTTCCTCACCAACCCGGTGTACCGCGAGATCGCCGACCGCCCGCTCGCCGAACGGGTGGCGTTGCTGTCGCGGCCCGAGGTGCGCGCCCGCCTGCTCGCCGATGCGACCGCGGCGGAGGACGACAAGCTCGGCGGACGCCTCATCTCGCGCTTCGACCTGTTGTTCGAGATGGGCGACGAGCCCGACTACGAACCGGCGACCGGCGACTCGATCGAGGCGCGGGCCGCGCAGGCGGGCGTCTCGCCTGCGGAGTTGGCGCTCGACCTCATGCTCGGCGACGGTGGGCACGGGCTGCTCTACCTCCCGTTCCTCAACTACGTCGACGGGAACATCGACGGGTGCCACGAGATGCTGACCCACCCGTACACCGTGCCCGGGCTCGGCGACGGCGGTGCGCACGTCGGCACCATCTGTGACGGCAGCTTCCCGACCACGCTGCTGCAGTACTGGGGGCGAGACCGTGATCACGATCGCATCGAGCTGCCATTCCTCGTTCAACGTCATTGCCGCGACACGGCCCGCACCGTCGGCCTCGACGATCGTGGCGTGCTGGCCCCCGGCTTCCGCGCCGACGTCAACGTCGTCGACTTCGACAACCTGCGGTTGCACCGGCCGACGATCGTCCACGACCTGCCCGCCGGCGGCCGCCGCCTGTTGCAGCGCGCCGACGGCTGGGTGCACACGGTCGTCAAGGGCCAGGAGACCTACCACGACGGCGAGGCGACCGGCGCGTTGCCGGGCCGCCTCGTGCGTGGCGCGCAGCCCGCTCCCGGGACGGACTGAGCCGTGCGTCCGCTCGAGACGCATGCCGACTGGGCCGCGGTCGACGTCGCCGACCCCGAGGCGTGGACGCTCCACCTCACCGCCGAGCACCACGCCGAGCTCGACGCGGCGTTGGCCCACGCCCGCGCCACGAGCACCGACCTGCTCGACGTCACGGCCGACGACTTCCCGCTGCCGACGTTGCGCCCGCACCTCGACGCACTCGCCGCCGAGCTCATCGAGGGACGTGGGTTCGCCCGCATCGCGGCCCTCGACGTCGACCGGTTGGGGCCCGAGGATGCGTCGTGGATCTACTGGGGCATCGGGATGCACCTGGGCGACCCGTGGCCGCAGAACGCCAAGGGGCACCTGTTGGGCGACGTCACGGATCAGGGCAAGGCGCCCGACGACCCGACGGCGCGGGGCAACGAGATCGGTGGACACCGTCTCGACTTCCACAGCGACGGATCCGATCTGGTCGGGTTGTTGTGCCTCGACCCGGGCGTCACCGGTGGCGAGAGCCTGGTGTCCAACGCCGTGCGTGCTCACAACGTGCTCGTCGAAACGCGGCCCGACCTCGCCGCCACGCTCTACGAGCCACTCCCCTACGACTTCCGCGGCGAGCAGCGAGCGGGTGCGAGGCCGTACTACGAGCTCCCGGCGTTCACCGTGCACGGCGATCGGCTGTTCGTGCGCTACATCCGTCCGTTCATCCAGGCATCGCAGCGGCACGCCGACGCGCCGCGCCTCACCGATCAGCAGGTGGAGGCGATGGATGCCTACGACGAGCTGGTGTACGACCCGGCCAATCGCGTCGAGATGGCGCTGGCGGCGGGCGACATCCAGTTCGTGAACAACTATCACGTGCTCCACGGGCGCAACGCCTACGTCGACGATCGCGACGCGGGCCGGGTGCGGTGGCTGAAGCGCCTGTGGCTGGCGACTCGCGTCCTCGGGCCCGACGACCGTCCCGAGCGGTACCAGCGCACCGGTGCCATGCAGCACTGGAGCGAGCGTCGCACTCGCGCCTGATGGCGGTCGCTGACGAACCGGACCACGAGCGATCTGCGCCGGGTCGGGCTGCCGGCGCGGCCGAGCCGGGCACGTCGGTGCGACGATCGACACCGACGTTCAAACCGCGTCGACGCCGACTGTCGTCGAGCCGCCGCGCCGACCTGGATCGCTGGCTGGCGCGGTGGGGTCTCGACGAAGACGGCCCACTGCTCGAGTGGCGCGACGTGTTCGAGGAGGTCGCCGGCCTCCGCGAGGTGGCACTCGACATCGGGTTCGGTCACGGCGAGACGGTGCTCGAGCTCGCCCGGCGCGAGCCGCTGACCGGGGTCGTCGGCATCGAGGTGCACACGTCGGGTGTGGCGACCCTGCTCGACGCCGCCGAGGCCCTCGGGCTGGCGAACGTGCGGGCGGTGCACGGCGACGCCCTGCGCTTCCTCGACCGGGTCCCGATCGGCTCCCTCGGTCGGGTGCAGGTGTGCTTCCCCGACCCGTGGCCGAAAGCGGCCCAGCAGCACCGCCGCCTCGTCGGCGCCGACACGATCCACGCCCTCACCGATCGGCTGGCGGTGGGCGGCATCCTCCACCTCGCCACCGACATCGCCGACTACGCCGACCAGATGCGCGATGCCTGCGCGTCCGAGCCGCGCCTCCGGGGCGGCGTCGTCGACCGGCCGGTCGAGCGCCCGCTCACCCGCTTCGAGCAGCGCGGCATCGACGAGGGTCGGGTCGCTGTCGACCTGCGCTACCAGCGGTGTGGGTGACGGATCCCGGGCCCATCCGCCGGGAACCTGCGATGCAAATCGCGACGATTGGGCGATACTGGAACGGCTATGAACGTGCTCGAGGAACTCCTGACCGAACGCGACGTCTTGCTCGTCGACGGCGCGATGGGAACCGAGCTGTTCGCCCGCGGGCTCGACTCCGGCGGGTGCCCGGAGATCTGGAACGTCGAGCACGCCGACCGCGTGCAAGCCGTCCATGCCGACTACATCGCCGCCGGGTCCGACATCGTGCTCACCAACAGCTTCGGTGGCACCGCCAACCGGCTCAATCTGCACCAGCTCGACGACCGCGTGTTCGAGCTGAACAAGGCTGCCGCCGCCTGTGCGCGGGCCGCCGCAGATGCCGTCGACCGCCCCGTGCTCGTCGCCGGCTCGATGGGCCCGACCGGCGACCTGCTCGCCCCGATGGGCGACATGACCTACGCCGGGTGCCGCGACGCGTTCGCCGAGCAGGCGGCGGGGCTCGCCGCCGGCGGCGCCGACGTGCTGTGGATCGAGACGATGAGTCACCTCGACGAGGTCGCCGCCGCGGTCGAGGGGGCGCGCCGTGCCACCGACCTCCCGGTGTGTGCGACGCTCAGCTTCGACACAGCTGGCCGCACCATGATGGGTGTCACCGGCGTCGACGCGGTCACCCGACTCGCCGAGCTCGGCGTCGACGGGATCGGAGCGAACTGCGGCAACAACCTCCCCGACACCGAGGCCGCGCTCGCCGAGATGCGCGCCGCCGACCCCGACGTGCTCCTGATCAGCAAGGCCAACGCCGGCATGCCCGAATGGCACGGCGCCGAGCTGCGCTACTCGGGCTCGCCCGAGGTGATGGCAGCCCATGCCGATCGCCAACGAGCGGCCGGCGTCCGCATCATCGGTGCCTGCTGCGGCAGCTCACCTGCCCACCTGGCGATGATGCGTCAGGTGCTCGACGGGGTGATCCCGGTTCCCGACGTGGAGGTCGCCGCAGCGGCAGATCGCTCGTCGACCACCCGCACCCGCGAGCGCCGCGGTCGCCGCCGCACCTGAGCGCCCGCCCTTCGGCCGTTGCGTCACCGATCCGGAGGGCGCATCAGCCCGACGTCTACGACGCGAACGTCTGGCGAGTGTGACTCACGGTGCGGTGAGGGCATCGCGCAGCGTGCGGGCGACCATCGCCGCGATCTGCGGGGCATCCGCGGTGACCGTGAGGTGGCCCATCTTGCGGCCGGGTCGAGCATCGGCCTTCCCGTAGAGGTGGAGCTTGGCGGCGGGGTCGTCGAGCGCACGTTCCCAGTGCGGCTCGCCCGACGCCCACCGGTCGCCGAGGAGGTTGACCATCGCCACCGCCGGCGCGTTCATCGACGGGTCGCCGAGCCCGAGTCCGCACACGGCCCGCACCTGCTGCTCGAACTGACTCGTCACGCTGGCGTCGAGCGTCCAGTGGCCGCTGTTGTGCGGCCGCGGGGCCAGCTCGTTCACGAGCAACCCCCCGTCGACGACGAACATCTCGACGGCGAGCACCCCGACGTAGCCGAGCGCGTCGGCGATCGCCAACGCCAGCCCCTGGGCGCGGTCGGCGAGGGCCGGGTCGACCGGCGCTGGGACGACGCTGAGGTCGAGGATGCCGTCGACGTGGGTGTTCTCGGCGACGGGCCAGCACTCGGTGCGGCCGTCGGCGGTGCGGGCGACGATCGCGCTGAGCTCCGTGTCGAGCGGGAGCAGGCGCTCCACCACGCAGGGCACGCCGCCGAGCTCGGCCCAGGCGGCCCGCATCTCCGCATCGGACGCGACCCGCACCTGGCCCTTGCCGTCGTAGCCGAGCCGTGCGGTCTTCACCACTGCGCCGGCGTCCCCGAACATCGCCGGATCGACGGCGGGGTCGTCGCCGTCCAGCACGGCGTGATCGCCGACCGGGAACCCGTTGGCGGCGAGGAACCCCTTCTCGGCGATGCGGTCCTGGGCGACGCGGACGGCATCGGGGGAGGGCGCGACCGGCACCCGGTCGGCCAACCAGTCGAGAGCTGCCGCCGGCGGGTTCTCGAACTCGACGGTGACGACGTCGCACTCGCTGGCCAAACGGTCGAGTGCGTGCGGATCGTCGTACGGCGCCACCAGATGCTCGTCGGCGACGGCGCCCGCAGGCGCATCGGGGCTCGGGTCGACGACGATCGTGCGATACCCCATCAACCGCGCCGCGATCAGGGCGTACCGGCCGAGCTGCCCGCCACCGAGCATGCCGATCGTGGCCGTCGGCGTGATCGCGCTGGCGGCCATCAGTCGGGCGGCAACGTCGAGCCGGCCGCGGCGGCCCGACGTTCGGAGCGATAGGCGTCGAGCGCAGCGCGAACGTCGGGATCGTCGGCAGCGAGGAGGGCGACGGCGAACAGTGCGGCGTTCGTGGCGCCCGCCTCGCCGATGGCAAAGGTCGCCACCGGCACACCGGCGGGCATCTGCACGATCGAGTACAGGGAATCCTGACCGGACAAGTGCCGCGAGGCGACGGGCACACCGAGCACCGGGACGGTCGTCTTGGCTGCGAGCATCCCGGGGAGGTGGGCCGCACCACCGGCGCCGGCCACGATCGCCCGCAGTCCCCGGTCGGCCGCACCCTCCGCGTAGGCGAACATCTCGTCGGGCATGCGATGGGCGCTCAGCACCTTCGCCTCGTGGGCGACGGCGAAGTGCTCGAGCACGTCGACCGATCGCTGCATCGTCGGCCAGTCGCTGGACGACCCCATCACCACTCCGACCACGGGCGTCTCGCTGCTCACCGGGCCGAGCGTAGATCGGTCGGGCACCCGCGGGCAGATCGTCGGCGCACCATCCGGCCGCCGACCGGACCGGGTCGCCCCGGGCCGATGTGCACCGCGGACGTGCTACACCGTGGCGGATGCAGTGCGAGATCACGTGGGTCGAAGTGTTCGCCACGCGACCGCTCGGCGGCAACCTGCTGCCGGTGCTGTCGCCGGCGGACGGCGTCGACGACCGCGTCCTGGCCACGGTGGCGCGACGGTTCCAGCAGCCCGAGACCTCGTTCGTCCAGATCGCCGGCGACGACCGCGCCACCTACCGGCACCGGATCTTCACGACGACCGGTGAGCTGCCGTTCGCCGGCCATCCGTCGCTCGGCACCGCGGCCGCGGTCGCGCACGCTCGCCGCGAGTCGAGCGCCACCTACGTGCAACAGACCATCAGCGGGCTGCAGTCCCTGGAGGTCGAGCTGGACGGGACGGAGGGACGGGTCAGCATCGCCCAGAACGAGGCGGAGTTCGCCGACGCTCGAGCCGGTGCGATCGACGCAGTGCTCGGCGCCGTCGGGCTCGACGGATCAGCGCTCGACGACACGCTCGAGCCGCGGATCGTGTCGACGGGACTGCCGACGCTGATCCTGCCGATCCTCGACGTGGACGCACTGGCATCGGCCCACCCGGACCGAGCGGCGCTCGACCGTCTCCTGCCGAGTGCCGGGCTCGACGCACAGACGGTCTACGCGGTGGCCCGCTCGGACGACCGGTGGCGGGCCCGGGCGTTCACCCACGTGGTGCCGTCGGCCGAGGACGCCGCCACCGGTTCCGCTGTGGGACCGTTCGGCGCCTATCTCCGGGCGACGACCGGGGAGGTGTCCGCCGTCGTCGACCAAGGAGTCGAGATGGGTTCGCCGAGCGAGCTGCTCGTGCACACCGACGATGGGGTGGTCGTCACCGGCGCGGTGCGCATCGTCGGCCGCGGCGCGCACGAGCTCCCGACGAGCTGAACCGGCGACTCAGCCCTGACGTCGACGCAGCTCGGCGATGCGCTCGCGCTCGCCGGGCGTGACGTTGCGGTCGGCCAACCGGTGGTCGCACGCAGCGGGCAGGAAGGGGTCGAGCAACTGCTTGCCGCGCGCCCGTCGGAACAGCCCGCAGAACACGCGTTGTGCGACGCGTTCGCGGGTGTCGCTCGCCTCGAACGTCGCCATCACCACGTAGGACAGCGCGGCGTCGAATCCCGGTGGACCGCCGGCTGCGTTCGTCCAGTCGATGACCACGGGCTCGGCGCCGGTGAGCATCACGTTCATCGGGTGCAGATCGAGGTGGAGCACGGCCGGATGGTCGTCGCCGTGCGTGAGCGCCGTCCACCCGGGCGGCATCATCCACTCCGGCGCCGGGATGGCGGCGATCGTCGCCTGGATGTCGGCCAGCGCGCGTGCGGCACGAGGGGCGCGTAGCGGCTGCTCGTCGATCCACTCGAGCATCGTCCGGCCGTCGATCCGCTCCATCACGATGTCGTTGCCCGACGCGTCGACGACGGCCGGGACCCGCACGCCGTGATCGGCCACGAAGCGCATCACCCGTGCCTCCGCCTCGACGTCGTGGCGGTCGTCGCGGTAGCGACGCAGCACGGTGCCGTCGCCCAGGTCGTAGACGTCGGCGGCGCGACCACTGGCGATCAGCTGCTCGGGCGACGGGTCGGACATGTCGACCTCGACCTCACCGTGGCCCGAGCACGTCGTGGAGGGCCTCCACCGCGCGGTCGACGTCGCCGGGCGACGTGTAGTGCACGAACGACAGCCGCACCACACCGCGGTCTGGATCGATGCCGAGCGCGGCGAGCACCCGCGCCGCGTAGTAGTGCCCGCTGCTGGTCTGGATGCCGCGCCGCACGAGCTCGTGCGTCACGTCGGCAGGGTCGGCGGCGAGCGGATCGAAGGCGATCGTCGGGCACCGGTGGCCGGAACGAGGGTCGGGGTCGAGCGGTCCGATGACCCGCACGTCGTCCCGTCCGCGCAGGGCGTCGAAGAGCAGGGGGGCGAGCGCATCCTCGTGTGACCGCCACAGTGCCGACACGGTGTCGGCACGCTGGCGCAACGACGCGTCGGGCGCGCCACCGTGGTGCAGGTGGAGCGCGTCGACGTAGTCCAGCACGGCGCCCGCAGCGGCGACCTGGGCGAAGTCGGGGCCCGCCGGGTTGAGTCGCTTGTCGGGCAGGTCGGCGTTGAAGAAGTGGCCCTGGTTGGGCAGCTCGGTCATGGCGCCGCTGCGCACCACCATCAGGCCTTGGTGGACCGAGTACGTCTTGTAGAGGCTGAACAGATAGATGTCGGCGCCGAGCGAGCCGACATCGGGGATCGTGTGCGGGGCGAACGACACGCCGTCGACCACGATGCGTGCACCGACGCCATGGGCGATCTTCACCGCTGCGGCGACGTCGTTCTCCTGACCGACGATGTTCGAGGCGTGCGGCATCGTCACCAGGCGCGTGCGATCGGTCACGAGCGACGCCAGCACCTCGACGTCGAGCAGGCCGGTCGCCGGGTCGAGATGCCACTCGCGCACCGTGGCCTCGGCCCGTTGCGCGGCGCGGCGGATCGCTCCGGTGTTCGCCTCGTGGTCCTGGTCGGTGACGATGACCTCGTCGCCCGGCTCGAGGAGCTCGCCGAAGGCCTGGGCCAGGACATACGTGTTGGCCGACGTGGAGGGCCCGAAGACGACCTCGCGCCCTTCGACACCGAGCGCGTCCGCCCAGCGCTGGCGCGATCGGTCCATCAGCGCTCCGGCCCGCGCCGACGCCGGGTACTCGGCGTAGGGCTGCACCTTGTTGCCGACGTAGAACGCTGTGATGGCGTCGATGGTCTGGCGGCAGGCGAACGAACCGCCGGCGTTCTCGAAGAACGACTGATCCCGGTTCTCGGGCTCGTCGAACGCCGGGAAGTGGCGCCGCACCTCCTCGAGGTCGAGCGTGATCGTGTCGCCCTGCTCCTTCGCGGTCATGTCCCCGACCGTACGCGCTCAGGGTGACGTCGAGGCATTCGCATCGACGCCGTTGATCGAGTCGAACGTGACCGTGCGCGCGCACACCGCGTCGAGCAGCGGCCGGTCGTGCGCGACCACGAGCACGCCGATGCCCTGGTCGCGAGCGCGCTCGGTCAGCAGATGCCAGATCTCGGTCTGGGTGAGCGGATCGAGGCTGGCGGTGATCTCGTCGGCGACGATGAACCGGGGTCGCGTGAGCAGGGCGCGGGCGAGGTTGACGCGCTGCAGCTCGCCGCCGCTGATCTCGTGGGGATAGCGATCCCGCCAGCCGGGGTCGAGGATGGCGGCCTCGATCTCGTCGACCGCGTCCGGATCGGCACCGGTCTCGGCGAGCACGTCGCTGATGTGCCAGCGCGGGTCCATCGCCCGCTCGGCGTGCTGGACGACGAACTGCACCGGGTGCGCGCCCGTCGGCGTGGGCCCGGCGTCGACCTCGATCAGTCCGCGCTCCGGGGACGCCAGCCCGCAGAGGAGACGCCCGAGTGTGCTCTTGCCACAGCCGCTCGGCCCTTCGAGCCCGACGATCTCACCGGGCGCGATGTCGAGCGTGACACCGCGGAGCACCCACGGCCGGTCGTGCTGGTAGCGGAACCACACGTCCCGAGCGCGCAGCATCAGCGGGCCACCCGTCCCGGCGCGTCCACGTCGGCGGCGCCACGGTGGAACCCGTTCGCCGGCAGCGCCCGCCACAGGGCCCGTGAGTACTCCGTCCGGAGGCCGGAGCCATCGCCGGCGAACGCCGTCACGGGGGCGTCCTCGATCGTCCGTCCGGCGCGGCACACGACGACCCGATCGGCGATCCGCAGCGCGCCCGGGAGTTCGTGGGTGATGAGCACGACCGCCGTCCCGGCGTCGGCCATCGCCCGCAGCCGGCCGAGCACCGCCGCAGCCACGTCGGCGTGGAGGCCCGGCGTCGGCTCGTCGGCGAACAGCAAGCGCGGCTGACCCATCGTCGCGATGGCATCGAGCACACGACGGGCCTGGCCGCCCGACAGCTCGTGCGGTCGACGGTCGAGGACGTCTGGGTCGAGCTCCCGCTCGGCCACCGCGTCGGCGGCGGACGCGGCGGGGTCGGGATGGCCGGCGAGGCGCGCCGCCCGGCGGAGCTGGCGGCCGACATCGGTCATCGGATCGAGGAACGACACTGCCTGCGGAAGCAGGGTGATCTCGCTGCCCGCCAACCGGTGACGGCTCGCCGTCGGCATCTCGACGCCGTCGAAACACACCCGACCGACCTCGATCGCGTTCGGCGGCAGCAGGCCGAGCACCGCGTGGGCGAGCAGCGTCTTGCCGGCGCCGCTGGCGCCGACGACGGCGACGAGCTCCCCGGGTTCGACGCGCAGGTCCATCCCGCTGATCACCTCGACGACGCGGCGCCGCAGCCCGCGCTCGTACTGCACGAACGCGACGCGCAGTCCCTCGACCGTGAGCAACGGCGGCACTGCCTCAGCCATGGTGGCTGCGTGGATCGAGGAGGGAGCGGACCTGGTTGCCGAGCGTGTCGACGAGCTTGACGACGATCACGAGGGCGATGCCCGGGAGCACGGCGAGCCACCAGAGCCCCACCGACAGGTACCGCATCGAGTCGGCGAGGATGATCCCGATCGCCGGCGTCGACGGGTCGACCCCGAGTCCGAGGAACGACAGCGCCGCTTCGTGGAGGATGGCGTGGGGGAACAGCAGGATCAGCCCTACGCCGAACTGCGGGAGCAGATGGCCCGCGAGGTGCTGCCGGGCGATGGCGATGCGGCTCCGGCCGAGCTGACGTGCGACGGCGACGTAGTCCGACGACATCACGGCGCGGCTCTCGCCGCGCAGGACGCGCGACAGCGACGGCCAGTGGGTGACGGCGATCGCCACGATCATCCCCGTCAGCCCGCCACCCATGACGAAGGTCAACAGGATCAACAACACGAGGTGGGGCAGGGCGAGGAACAGGTCGGTGAGCCAACTCGTGACCGAGTCGCCGACCCGTCCGAGCGTCGCCACCACCGCGATCACGAGCGCGATGATCGCCGAGACCGACGACGCCAGCACACCGATCAGCAACGACAGCCTCAGCCCGCGCGCCGTCCGGGCCAGCATGTCCCGACCGAGCCAGTCCGTGCCGAACGGGTGGGCGAGCGACGGTGCCTGGTTGCGCCGGTCGAGGTGGGTCGTGGTCGCCGCCTCCGCGGCCAGCGTGCCGTAGACCAGGACGACGACGAGCAGCACGACGATGACGCCCAGCGTGAGCAGTGTGCGCCGACGCCGGTCGCCCGTCCCGACGGCCCAGTCGGCCGGGACGACCTCGGTCAGTTCCGCGGTCACGGCGGTCCCGATCCGTGCCCGTCGAGCTGGACCCGACGGTCGAGGCGGGCGTGCAGCAGGTCGCCGATCAGGTTCCCGACGAACACGAACACGGTGGTGAACAGGACGATCCCCAGCAGGAGCGGGACGTCCTGGCGGGTCGCCGCGGTGGCCGTCGCCTCACCCAACCCGGGATACGTGAAGACCTGCTCGGTCAGCACGGCGCCGCCGAAGAGCTCGGCCAACGAGGCGAACTGCAGCAAGAGTGCGGGCGCGGCAGCGTTGCGCAGCACTCGGTGGACGACGACGCCGACACCGCGCTCGCCCTGGGCGCGGGCGAACGCGACGTAGTCGCTGCCCATCGCCTCGATCGTGGCCTGGCGCGTGTGCATGGCGATCGGCGGGATGCCGACGATGCTCAACGTGATCGCCGGCAGGATCAGGTGATCGATGCGGTCGAGCAGCGTGACCTCGCCGGGCAAGGACCCGATCGGCACCGCGCAACACACCGGCGCGACGCCGAGCTCGACGGCGAAGACGGTCAAGAGGAGCAGGCCGAACCAGAACGTCGGCGTCGATGCCAGCGTGTAGGCGAACCAGGAGACCAGCCGGTCCCACCACGAGCCCGGTCGAGCGCCGGCCAGGAGTCCGACGCCGAAGCCGATCACGCCGGACAACAGCCAGGCCGTGGCCATCAACGGCAAGCTCGTGAGGAACCGCTCCCAGATGACGGTGGCGACCGGCTCCCCGTAGACGATCGACTCGCCGAGGTTCCCCTGCAGCAACTGCCCGGCCCATGCGAAGAAGCGCTCGACGGGCGGCTGGTCGAGACCCCACCGCTCGGCGATCTGGGCGCGCTGCTCCGGCCCGACCATCGCCGCATCGGCACCGATGTAGGCATCGATCGGATCCACCGGCGATGCCTGCATCAGGACGAACGAGATCGTCGCCACCGCCACGAGCAGCAGGACGAGGCGCACGGCGCGACGGGCGAGGAACCAGCCGAGCCCCGTACGCGCTCGACGGTTCGGCGGCAGCTCGACGGCGGCATCGTCGAGCCGGGGAATCGACGAATCGTGCCCGTCGGGCGTGGTCAGCACGTCCAACGCCAGGACGTGATGCCCGCCGTGATCGGCCATCCGTGCCCGTGCGGCTCGACCTGGGGATCACCGATGTCGAGACAGTCGTCGACGTAGTAGGTGTGGTCGAGGTTCACCAGCCACGCCCACGCCGCGTCGGCCGGGGCGCTGAATCCAGCACCATCGTCGTCGAGTTGGGCCGCTCGCCAGTAGACGTTGGCCTCGTCCTGATCGGGTGCCGCCATCGCCAGATCGAGGTACTCGTCGACCTGCTCGTCGCCGTAGAAGCCGGGGTTCCAGTACTCCACGCCGGCCTGCGACGAGTGGTACAGGTTGTACATCTCGGTCGGGTCGTGGCTGCCCCAGCCGAACAGCACGGCGTCGGCGTGCATCCGCTGCTCGATCTCGTCCCAGCTGTCGCCGACCGCCTCGATCTCGATGCCGACCGGACGCACCATGTCGACGATCGACAGCGCCAGACCTTGACGCACGGTGTCGCCGGCCGGGTACAGCAACCGGAACGCCGCCGACTGCCCGTCCTTCGTCCGCACACCGTCGCCGTCCGCGGTCCATCCCGCCTCGTCGAGAAGTGCGCCCGCCGCCGCCGGGTCGGCGTCGGCCACGACCGAACCCGGCTCGAACCACGGCAGCCCGTCGACCGGTCCGAACGCGGGCGAGCCGTACCCTTCCAGCACCCCGTCGACGAGCGCCTGCCGGTCGACCGCGAGGTTGAGTGCGCGGCGGATCGCTGGGTCGGCCGTGACGTCGTTGCCGATCGGCGCGCCGCTCGCGGTGGTCTCGCCGTCGTCGGCGACGAACGGCAGCATCATCCCGCGGTTGTCGACGGACGCGACGTCGACGAGTCGCATCCCGGACAGTTCGCCCGTCGCCAGCGTCGACGGCACCGCCACCATGTCCACCTCACCCGCCCGACCAGCAGCCAGGCTGCCGTCCTCGTCGGTGAACAGGAACACGACACGGTCGAACTCCGGCTGCTCGCCGTAGTAGTCGTCGTTGCGCTGGACGATCAACTGTTGGCCTTGGTCCCACTGCACCAACTCGAACGGTCCGGAGCCGATCGGCTGGCGGGCGTAGTCGTCGCCATGGGCGTGCTCCGGGACGATGCCGAGCGAGACGAGGCGGTTGATGAACGTGCTCTGCGGGCGCTCCAGCCGCAACTCCACCGTCGTGTCGTCGACGGCGACGGCCTCGTCCAGCACCGTCACGTCGGTGACCCCGCCACCTTCGGCGGCGGTGTTGAACGTGTACGCCACATCCGCCGCGGTGACCGGTTCCCCGTCGGTGAAGCGGGCGTCGTCCCGGATCGACACCGTCCACGTCAGCCCGTCCTCGCTGACCTCGTAGCCGGTCGCCAGATCGTTCGCCACTGCGAAGTCGGCGCCGCGCGTCAGCAGGGTCGACTGGAACAGCGGTGACCCGTACCGTCCCCATCCGAGCGTCGGGTCGTACCCGTCCTCGGACTCGCCACCGATGGCCAGGGTGAGCGTGCGGTTGCTGTCCCCGCCTCCCGTCGCCGCCGCCGCTCCCCCGTCGGTCGCCTCGGTCGCGTCGGAGGTGCCGGCGTCGTCGCCCGCATCGTCGCCGCCACAGGCGCCGAACACCACGGCCCCCGCGAGGAGGCCGACCGCGCCGCGGCGAGACGCACGTGTGACAGATCGCAGCGGGGACATCGGTTCCTCCTGGGTCGGAGGATCCATTGTTGCGACCGAGTCGCATCTGGCGCAAGTCGGGTCGGGTCGTCGGCCGTGGCGGTCGTCAGGTCAATGATGGTGATGGACCCGGTCATCCGCCGAATCCGCGATGGCGCAGTCCGCGCACGTCCCTGAGAGTGCGGCGTGATCCGGTGCGAGCTCGAACCCGATCGAGTCGGCCAACGCCGCCGCCGCTCCGTCCAGCAAGGTCGGGTCGGCGTCGAAGATCGTGCCACAGCCACGGCAGAGCACATGGAGGTGCATGCGTGCCCCTCGGTCGCGCAGGTGATACGTCGTGGCGCCGTGGGGGAGATGGACGTGGGCGACCACTCCGAGATCGACCAACCGTTCGAGGGTGCGGAAGACCGTGGCGCGATGCACGTCGGGCGCCACCTCGGCCACTTCCGTGGCGATCTCCTCGGCCGACCGATGGGCATCGGAGGCTCCCAGCACCTCGAGCACGGCACACCTCGCCGGCGTCACCCGCTGGCCCAGCTCGCGCAGACGCGCCGACCAATCGACAGCTTCCACCTCCGTCACACTACGGGTGGCGACGGTGACGCACCGAACGGGTGCTGCTCGCGCGTCGGTCCCCCGGGCTCGTGATGCCCAGATCCGCGTTGCGTCGAGACGTGGACGCGGTGGCTGGCTCAGGCGGCGACCGGTGCGACCGTGCCGGCGATGGTGGTCCGGTGCAGGAGCCGCTCGTGGCCGTCGTAGCCGCCGGTGGCGCGGTGCAGCACCGAGCGGTTGTCCCACATCACGAGCATGTCGGGCTCCCACCGGTGCCGGTAGACGAACTCGTCACGCGTCTGCCAGTGGTACAGCTCGACCAGCAGCTCGCGGGCGACGTCGTCCGCCATGCCGTCGATGCCGATGATGTAGCCGACGCACCCGAACAGGCCGAGCCGGCCGGTCTCGGGGTGCTCGCGCACGATCGG